>JBATMM010000358.1:0-10734 GCA_049289835.1 Saprospiraceae bacterium
TTTATCCATTCACTCCAGCTTCCCGGATAAAGTCTTGCATCTTTTCCTGTTGCAATTTTATAGGCCAGAATATTATGGCATGCTGTAACACCGGACCCGCAATAAAAAACAGGAGAATCAACAGCGGAAGATTCAATCTCTGCGAATCTCTTTTTTAATTCATCAGCACTTTTCCATTCACCTTCTTCATTTGTATTTCCAATATAAGGTACACAAATAGCTCCGGGAATATGTCCTGCTATAGAGTCAATAGGTTCTACTTCTCCATTGTAGCGTTGATATTCTCTGCTGTCAATCAAGGGAGCTTTATCAGGATCAAGTGATTCCATTTTGACAGTCATATCATTTTGAACGTCTGCTATAAAGTTTCCCGGAAAGGGTAGGGGCCATTGATTGTCGACAGGAAGCTCATGTGCATTCCAAGCCTTAAATCCTCCATCCAAAACGGCAACATTATTGTGCCCTAACCAACGAATAAGCCACCATGCCCGTGTAGCATAGGCTCCATTTGATTGATCATATACGATCACCTGGCTTTCATTGTTCATACCCGATGACTTTAAGGTTGATGTTAGTATTTCGGGATGAGGAAGAGGATGACGTCCCGTCACTCCTTTTATCACAGGTGAGGACAGATCATGGTTCACATCAAGATACACAGCACCCGGAATATGCCTTTGCAAAAATTCTTTTCTTCCTTTTGAGGTATCGGTGAGATAAAATCGACAATCAAAAATGATTGTATCCGGATGCATTTTTATGTCAGAAAAATCAGCAATTGAAATAAGAGTGGTATATCGTTTTTGCATTTCGTTCAGACAGGAATGTTCAGTGATTGAAGAATTTGTTGAGTGTGTTTTGCAGAATCAACAGGATGGATTACGGCTTCTATTTTACCCTGGGCGCTGATCACAAATGTGGTGCGATGTACAGCATCGCTTGTCCTCCCCATGAATTCTTTGGGACCATAGATATCAAAAAGTTTTGCCAGTTTATTGTCATCATCAGAAATGAGAAGGAAAGGGAAATTATACTTTGCAATAAACTTCTGGTGCTTACTGACGCTGTCTTCGCTGACCCCGATGATAGTAAATCCTTTCGCTATCAGCAAAGTATAATTATCTCTCAACTGACATGCTTCTTTTGTGCAAGTTTCTGAATCATCGTGGTTGTAAAAAAAGAGAATATATCTTTTCCCCTTTAACTGAACAGACGAAATTTCTTTGTTTTCATTCGTCGTAGCCGTATAAGATGGCGCATTTTGACCTGTTTTCCACTTCGAGGTCCATGTCTGGCGCATATAGTCCTGGATTTGATGCGCTACAATGTAAAGGATTTTTCAAGTACAGATTCATTGCCTCTGTCGTCCGTCACTTTAATTACCAGTTCATGGTCTCCGGGAGGAATGCGGCCATCAAATTTATGGGTCAGCATACCCGTCTTTCCATCAAGACTCATCAATATCCATTCATTATCGACATATGCTGAATATATAAGATCTCTTCCTTTATCTCTGATCCTGACATTGTCAGATATCCTAAAATCCATTTGCAGCCAACCCGTCATGGTTGAATTAAAATGAATCGGTTTTATTTTAGGAGATATTGTATCCACCAGTATGGCATAGGTTCCCATCTCTCTCACACCTGTAGTCAGATTATGACCTATCCATGTTCCTCCACAATTGACAATGGATCCGTTTGGATCACACCTGGCGATAAAAGCATGATTTAGCAGGTGAGGCGGTACTGCATGTCCATCTATAATCACACTGAAGTAGGTGTGAACTGGTGCATCTACAGGTTCTATTTCAAAAAAAGGACTAAAGTTTCCTGTAATACTACCTGCAACCGTGTTGACGAGTAAAGGTGTCTTTTCGTAAAAGCATCCTTCAGGCCAGACAACTTGTATGCCCTGCTGTGTCACAATTGTCACTGCATCCGGAAGTCCAATTGTATTATACTTGATTTGTTTTGCTGCACGTGGTGTTTCAGTTTTGTTTTGGACTACCTGGAATGATAATGTTGAGGCATTCCCTTTAAAATCAGAAACAGAGATCGTAAACTGACGAGGGAATTCCGGATTAATCATAAATCTTCCCTGTTCCTGGCCAGTTGAATAAATAGGGAGTTTATTGCCTTCCAAAGGAAAGCATCGATGAAAAAAGAGGTTTTCATTTACCTTTTCTTTATAGTCGATATGAGCATTGATATATCTTGCTTTTTCAAAAGGAATTTCATCCAGTGAAAATTCAAACCCTGTTTTTCCTTCCGCTCTACATTGAATACTATAGATTCCATTCTTATTATCATCACCATCTTCTGTATCATACGTCCTTAGTCCAAATGCGACTTTTTGAGATGGCAATTCGATCGGTTCCTCTATCAGGTAATTGCTGTCATCTGTCAATTTTGGCTGCATTATGATTGAGTTCAACACCTGGCCCTCTTCGTCAAGCTGATAAACAATTAATTGCTGGATCACTGGTGCATGATGATCTCCAATATCAAATCCAAAATGCAGTGGATTGACAGGTGTCTGATCATTAGTATGTCTTATTTCAAAATGAAGGTGCGCTCCGTATGAATTGCCGGTATTTCCCATGTAGCCTAATTGCTGCATCTGGACAATTGGAAATTTATCGGGACCTGGATTGAGGTCTACTTCAAAAGACTTCTGCAGGTATTGTTGCTCTTTGATATAGTTCTGTATTTCATCAGTGAAATGATCAAGATGTGCATACAGTGTCGTGAAGCCATCGGGATGATCAATGTAGATTGCATTTCCATATCCGAACTCATCGATTTTAATACGGCTTATATGTCCATCAGCTGCAGCATAGACAGGGTCACCCGATGTCTGATGTAAAGATTTAATATCCAGTCCGGCATGAAAATGATTTGTCCGCAGCTCTCCGAATGTTCCGGAAAGTTTTATATCCCGGTTGACAGGTGACATGAAATCTCCTTTCGGATACGAGCCGATGATTTCCACCATGGAAAGTAAAGCGATGCATAAAGTGATAAATGCGTAAATCTTCATTTCTGATCCTTTAAGTATTGTTCGTTGTGGAGGGAACAATAAGTTCTTTCATCACTTCTTCGATTTCGTATTCTGCTTTAAAGATAGTGATGCTGCGATTGTCAGTAGTGGCTAATTTTTCACTTAGTTTTTTTTGTACAACAGGGTGGTTGAGCAGAAGTTGGTTTGCCGTGATTCCAACTGACCATGTGAGCCATAATTGATTTTGACGCTTTCTTTCAATGTCCTTTTGATTGCCGTTCCACCTGGTGTCCATATAGGAACGCAAAACATCCCATAATTCATCTATGCCTTCACCATCCAAGGCTGAACATTTTAAAACTTTCGGCTCCCAATTGTTCCTGAGAGGAGACAGGTAGTGAATAGCGTTCAGGAAATGACTTTTTGAAATAGAAGCTGAATCACGGAGTGAGCCATCAGATTTATTGATGATGACAATATCAGCCAGCTCTGTAATTCCTCTTTTAATGCCCTGTAACTCATCTCCGGTACCGGGTTGCAGCACAAGAATAAATCCATCCGTGAGTTGCCAGGCAATATGTTCAGATTGCCCTACACCAACAGTTTCAAGTATAATAATATCGTATCCAACAGCTTCCATTAAGGTCATCAACTCAAAGGTGCGTCTTCCTATTCCTCCCAGCACTGTTCCTGCAGCACTGGAACGAACGAAAGCGTTAGGAGATATCGAAAGCCCAGGCATTCTTAATTTATCTCCCAGTATGCTTCCATGACTGAGGTTGCTGGTCGGATCAATAGTGATGACACCTACTTTGTGGCCATGAGAAAGAGCTTTCAGGCCAATAGCCTCGATAAGTGTGCTTTTTCCTACGCCCGGAGCACCACTAATGGCCATCCGAATGCTTTTGTCGCGTGATGGCAATTGCTGATGACATAATTCGAGCAATTGAATTGCCTCCACACGGTCAGAAGATTTATCACTTTCAACCAAAGTCATGGCTTGCCCGAGAGCGACCCGGTCACCTTTCATTATTCTACTGAAAAATGTGGAAATGTCCTTCACCATCAAACCAACCTTCATTGTTGAGATGAGCAAATATACTTGTTTATTGTAACTTATATATTATTGAAAACCAAAGGCATAGATAATTTACAAGAATTAATTAAGATAAGAATTAGGAGAAATAAAATTAGTTAAATGTTAGAACTAACAACAGCGTAGCACACATATGTGTGCCGCACCTAAGTGTGCCGCACTGTTGTAACGGATTGATTTTCAATACTCCTGACTACTTATGCACATAGTAATGTTAATATCTTTTTTATACTAAAAGTCTCATCAACTGAAGCGACGGATATGTTAAATCCATTAAGTTAAATCGTTAATGCGCCTCAGAAGTGTCAATTAACGATTTCATAATATGACTCAGAGGATAAAGAAGGTTTATTAGGGTATAAGTGTATTTCAAGGTGGTGGGCGGAATTTTATTATTTCAATCGCCCTTTTTGGCATGAACTCAATACATCCAACCGTCCGCCACTTTTTCTAAAAATGAAGCCGTGACCAGATATCAGTCGTCCATCGATGGGTGTAATAGTCCAGACTATATGAACCCATCAGGGGATCTTTTCCCTTATACATTTCACTTTCCAGATTCAATAAATGGTGGATGTTCCGGTCTGTTCGCTTGTAGTATTCCGGTATATTTCTGTCGCTTAGATGATGAATACAAATAGAGTGTGCACCAGTAAGAGAAGCAGCGAGAACCGAAGCCGAAGCACGAATCAGATATTTATCCGGATCAATCGTGCTCAACGGTAGTATATGGCACTCAAGGTAGAAGGAAGAGGAAATATTTTCATGCTGAGTAAGGTAGCTCCATAGATTATTCCACAAAAGATGCAAAACGCGTGTTTGAATGATTTGCTTTAGGAAATGAGTTTCAGGAGTTAATTTAAGAATACAATTTTCCAAAAAATCCATAAGGTTAAATCCCTGCGAAATCCAGTATGTCAGGTCATGGATGATTAATTGAAATATCTCTGAAGTTTGTTTTGTCCAATCTCCTGTTGCAGGGATTTCATAAACGAAACGATATGATTTCGCATTCTCATCCATAGATCCTTGCAATGCTTCCAAAAAAACAGAAGATGATTGGTTATCATTTTTTCGGTTCAGTCTGGTCAAAGCGTTTCGTGGAATAATCTCCCGCACAGCATGGATGATTTCCGGGGACTCATGATTTACCGATACAGATACTTCAATCATATCAGAAATAACACCATCCATCCAAAGGCGGAACGGCATTTTTTTTTCGACATCAACATGAAGAATCAGTGATTCAGCGTCATAATTGAGTGCGTCGAGAATTCTCCGATTGATATCTTTGGCTTCATTCACGGAAGTATCAATCCATTCTATAATACGCGGTGGTTGTGCAAATAAGCTGTCCGGTAATCGGATTGATTGTACACAGTCATCTGCCAGTAGAAGGGGATTAATTAATTCCCCGGGCCACCATTCAGTCCCAATAGTATCAATACTCCTGGGAAGAAGATCGGATTCAATCTTTTTAATCCAGTTTGCTTTGGAAATAGGGTCGAATGTGTAGCTCCAGTCGGACATCTCGTTTACAATGATAGCAAATTAAAACAAAGTCAAATTGACAATGGTCGTGACTGCGGGTTAAGTCAAAAGGCATTGGTTTGGAGATGCATCTACTTTTTTAAAGATATAATTATTCCCTTGGCCTTTCCTAAAGCCCTAACTCGCTGCCATAACCTATGACCTATGACCCTTTCAGTATCTTTATAGTATGTCTGAAATTAAGAGACCTATATACCTCGATTATCATGCGACAACACCTGTAGATCCTTTGGTATTGGAAGCGATGTTGCCTTATTTTACAGAATATTTTGGAAATCCCGCTAGTCGTTCGCATCCATTTGGATGGCAGGCCAGTGAAGCTATTGAAATAGCAAGAAAGCAAGTCTCTGATTTATTAAATGTTAGTCTGCATGATCTTTTTTTTACTTCAGGATCTACAGAAGGATTGAATATGGCGATTAAAGGTCTGGCAGAATCTTTAAGCCATAAAGGAAAACATATCATCTCCATTTCAACAGAACATCATGCTGTGCTTGATCCTTTGCATTGGCTGGAAAATAAAGGTTATGAAATCACATTATTGCCGGTTGATGTAAATGGTATGGTTGATAATGATCAATTGAAATCATCCGTTCGTAATGATACGATTATGGTGATTGTGATGTGGGCCAATAATGAAACAGGGGTCATTCATGACATGAAGTCTATCGGACAAATATGTCGTGACAAAGGAGTTGCTCTTGTAAGCGATGGCACGCAGGCGGTAGGAAAAGTAAAAGTAGATCCGCACGAGACCGGTATCGACATGCTTGTCCTATCCGCTCATAAAATGTATGGTCCGAAAGGAACAGGAGCAATCTACATGAATACAAAAGAGAAAAAATTGAAACCAGAACCTCTAATTCATGGGGGAGGTCATGAGATGGGATTTCGTTCGGGGACGTTGAATGTGCCCGGAATTGTTGGATTGGGTATTGCATCACAGATAAGACAATCCAGTATGCACGTAGACATGGAAAGAATTAAAAGTCTTAGAGACAAATTTGAAAATCAACTTCTCTCAACAGTTGAGCATATGAGCGTCAATGGAAGTTTAGATCAAAGGTTATACACTGTTTCTAATCTTAAAGTTGCTAAAGTCGATAGCCAGGCGGTGATGACTAAGTTTAGAACAAAGCTGGCTATTTCATCAGGTTCGGCTTGCAGTTCTGCAGACCCATCTCCTTCTCATGTATTACTTGCCATGGGATTGTCAGCTGAAGAGGCTAAAGGTTCATTCCGTATTAGTCTTGGAGCCCCTACAACCTCTGCAGAAATGAATATTGCTGTTAAGTTGCTTTCAGAGGCTATAATTGAGTACCGTGCTGAAAGTCCTGTCTGGCAGATGTTTAAGCAGGGAATTGAAATCTGATGGAAAGCTATAGGAAACTAAATTTTCCTGATTTTGTTATTCTATCTTTACTGTCTTGTTTAAAAGTTAAATGCCATGTTGTTTGTAGCAGATAATGCAAAGGAAAGGATCACTGAAATTCTTAATAGTGAAAATAAATCACTGACGGATTACTTTGTCAGGGTTAGCGTAACAAGTGGGGGATGTTCTGGTCTAAGCTACAAACTTGATTTTGACAATCAGCTAAAACCAACTGATCAGATTTTTGAAGACAAAGGAATTCGTATTGTAACTGATCTTCGAAGTTTCCTTTATGTACACAATACCATTCTGGAATTTTCAGGAGGACTTGAAGGAAAAGGATTTTATTTTAATAATCCGAATGCTTCCAGGACATGTGCATGTGGGGAGAGTTTTTCAGTTTAAATTGCTATTTTTATTTTCAAATGTTCCATGACTGGAGCCATTTACTTTAAGAGTTGAAAAGGAGTCATTCAACAAAAAGGAGAATATTCTCTTTTCTTATTTTTGATAATTCTAAAATCTTAGAAATGATTTCAAGGCTGTTTCTTTTCATCCTTGCATTTAGCTTTTGCCAATCAGTTGGCGCTCAAATCGGGGCTAAAATTAAAGAGCAGGAAGAGATTTGTGGAATGTGGAGTAATAGTGATTTTGCATTCCAAATGACTCTTGTGTTGAACCGGGATGGTTCAGGTGAATTCGATGGTAAAGCATTAAATTACAAAGTTGATGGGAACAGGCTCATCATGACACAGTCTGACAATGATGTCAATTATTCGTTTATTGTTCAATCCAATTCATTGCGATTATCGGATGGAGACTTGGAGGATACGGTTTTGTTCGAAAGAAATATTAATCAGGAAGTTTCTGATGATTTGCATAAAGATGTCAAGAGAGAGAACTTAAATCTGGCTCAGCTAAAGATTGGTAATCAAATCTGGTCAGCTGAAAATCTGAACGTGACAAGATTTAGAAACGGAGCTCCAATACAAGAAGCGAAAACTAATCAGGAATGGAGACTTGCCTGCAAAGAAGGCAGACCTTGTTGGTGTTATTATAATAATGATTTCCTTTTGGGTAAAAAATATGGAATATTATATAATTGGTTTGCCATAAATGATTCAAGAGGATTGGCTCCGACTGGATTTCATGTTCCGGATAATGATGAATGGATGGCCTTAGCCAATCAACTTGATGGATCAATGTTAATAGACCCGGAGATAAAAAACTCAAGTGTCTGGTTGGAGGATAATTGTGGTTTTCAGAGTTTTAAAAAAGACAATGAAATTAATGAAAATGTCTTTGCCGGACCGCCAGGTGGTTACCGCAATGAAAATGGAAAATTTATGGCCATGGGTATTAGTAGTAATTGGTGGAGTGCCACAGAGGAAAATAGAGATAATGCATGGGTTAGTGTTTTCAAAAATTGGGATTGTAATATAAAAGGGAATACAGGACTGAAAATGTGTGGGGCTTCTGTCCGATGCGTAAAGGATTAGTCAAAAATTAAAAATCGTTGAATTAATAATTCAATAAATCCCTGATCGATCCAGTAACTTCATCTACGGATAAAATCATCTCTTTTTCCAAAATTTCATTGAGCGGAACAGCCGGCAAATCTTTAGATCCAATCGTCCTCACCGGAGCATCAAGTGATGTCCAGCAATTTTCCTGAATTCTGGCCGCAATACTTTGTGCAAATGAATTTGATAATGTATCCTCAGTCACAACAAGACAACGTCCATGTTTGCGTACAGTTTCGTAAACCAAATTTTCATCCCAGGGAACAAGTGATCTTAAATCAATAATCGTAACCTGATCAACAAAAGATTTTGATGCGTGTAATGCCCAATGAACGCCCATCCCATATGTCACAACACAAATTGCTTTTCCTTGTACGATCAAATCATCTTTCGCTTCCAATACAATTCTTCCAACTCCTAAAGGAATTGTATACTCCTCATCAGGAAGTGGACATTTAGCAGTCTCAGTATTGGGGACCTTACTCCAATACAAACCTTTGTGCTCAAATACGACGACTGGATTAGGATCATAGTAAGCCGCTTTTATCAGTCCTTTCAGATCAGCGCCATTGCTTGGATACACCACTTTCAATCCTTTGATATTACACACTACAGTTTCGACACTTGAAGAATGATATGGACCACCACTTCCGTATGCGCCCGTCGGGACACGTAGAATCATGCTCACCGGCCATTTTCCATTCGTCAGATAACATGATCTGCTGACTTCGGTAAACAATTGATTCAACCCTGGCCAGATATAATCAGCAAACTGAACCTCAACAATAGGTTTAAGTCCAACAGCAGACATACCTACTGTTGAGCCCACTATAAACGCTTCCTGTATAGGTGTATTGAACACACGGTCATCACCAAATTTTTGAGCAAGTGTAGCGGCTTCCCTGAAAACGCCTCCAAGCCTGCGCCCAACATCCTGACCATAAAGCACACACTCCGGATGCCGGCGCATGAGTTCTTCAATAGCCAGCAAAGCACAATCCACCATGACCTTTACTTCAGCACCTTCAGGGCTACGATCTCCCTTTTCTGCATTTATAGAGGTTGGGGCAAATGCATGTGTATATAGATCTGAAGGAAGTGGATTGACAGCTTGTCTTGCTTTTTCAAAATCTGCAAGCACCTCTTCTTTTGCTTTTGTTTCAATGCGTTTTATTTTCAATTCAGGCCACCCTGCAGCTATCATTGCCTTTCGCATTTTTGGATACGGATCCATAGCACGGTCTTCTTCAAGATCATCTCTATACCATTCCATTCGCACTCCAGAAGTATGGTGATTGAGCAATGGCACCGTCGCATGAACAAGAAAAGGTCTTCTTTCTGACCGAATCAAATCGACGACTTCGCGCAACGTATCATAGCATAGTTTGAAATCTGTTCCATCAATACTCCTCGTCTCAATCCCTTTAAATCCCTTCGCATATTCAGCTGCATTCATCGCACGCGTTTCTTTGGCATTTGCCGAAATATCCCAACCATTGTCCTGAACCAGGTAGAGCATAGGGAGCTTTTTCAAAGCAGCCATCTGGAAAGCCTCTGATACTTCTCCTTCGGTCACTGATGCATCACCTAATGAACAGACTACAACAGGTGGTAATTTCCAGTCACCAATTCCCCGATTTTCTTTGTAAGAAATACCAAGCCCTATACCTGTAGTTGGAATCGCCTGCATTCCGGTAGCGGACGATTGATGAGGTATTTTTGGCTTGTCATCATCACGAAGACTTGGATGAGAATAATATGATCTTCCACCGGAGAAAGGATCATCCTTTTTGGCCATCAACTGCAACATGAGTTGATAAGGTTTCATGCCTATAGCCAGCAATAATGCATCATCACGATAGTAAGCAGATAGCCAATCATCCGGTGTGAGTAACATACCCATTGCAATCTGGATAGCCTCATGACCACGTGCAGTGGCATGAACATATTTGGAAACTTCTTTAAAATTGGCTTCATACAGATCTGTCATTGCCTTGGCTGTAGCCATCAGGGAGAATGCTTTGTGCATGATTTCAGCCATTGACGATACAGGTTCTGTCTTATTCGGCTGTTCACTGAGCGGAGTTGAGGTATTTTTTTCCTTTGCTTTCATGCCGTCCAAAGATAGAGATTGAATTTTGGTCACATCACCCATATCAGATTTACTCAGGATAGATTTTATATTTAGC
>JBATMM010000359.1:0-7624 GCA_049289835.1 Saprospiraceae bacterium
AAATTCAACATTGAGCACTCCACCCTGAGTTATGACTGTGCACTTTTTAGCTTTACTATGAGTATGAAAAGTAAAAGCGATAGCTGATGCAACGACACCAGTTCCGCATGCCATTGTTTCATCTTCGACACCACGCTCGTATGTCCGGATTCGAATTTCTGTCGGACCGATTATTTGCGCGAAATTCACATTGATGCCTTCCTTTTCAAATAATGAACTATTCCGGATGGCTTTTCCTTCTTTTTGTACATCTATGCTTTCGACTTCGTCAACAAATGTGACGTAATGTGGAGAACCGGTATAAAGTGTATATGTATGAGAATTTAAAATTGTGATTTCGTTTACATCAGTCATGGAAAGGTATACTATTCCCTTTTCATTTATTGATCCTGTATGCCAACCATCAGTGCCTAAAAATTTGCAATTCCCGGGATGAATGCCAAGTTGTGCTGCAAAGGATACAATGCATCTCCCGCCATTCCCACAAAATGTACTTTGCCTTCCGTCAGAATTGTAATATTTCATAAAGAAATCAGCGCCGTCATTTGATTTTTGTAATAAGATCAATCCATCTGCACCAATACCGAAACGACGATGACAAACCTGCGCAATCCACGATTCATTCATCTTATCTCCCCATTGACCGTCCCTATCATCGATAAGGATGAAATCATTTCCAGCTCCATGATATTTGGTGAACGGAATGTTGTTCATTTTAAAAATTACGAATCAATTTAATTTTTGTAATCGCAAAGCTAAAGAAAGGGGACCAAAGTGGAATAACGAGTAACGAGCAACGAATTTGCAACTCTCACTGTGGTTGCTTTTCGGGTAACTCACCCCCGTCCCCTCTCTTTTAAATGTACATGGTATTGGAAATAATATCACCTGGAGAGAGGGGAGTTGTGATTTTACTTACAGAAATCATGTCACCCCTCTCTCACATTGTAACTTTCTCCAACCACCGAATACTTGAATACGAGGGGACGGGGGTGAGTTACCCGAAAAGGCAAAGAACTCATTTCGTAAGAGCGAGGACTCAACCTTCCCCTTAGCTTCACCTTCACCTCAGCCTTCTCCGGTTGCTGTAGCACAAGGTTGAATCACGCTGGTCGAAGTATCAGAGGGTCGGGGGGTAGAAAAGAACCAAATGTCGATACACA
Source organism: Saprospiraceae bacterium (assembly GCA_049289835.1). Taxonomy (GTDB): domain Bacteria; phylum Bacteroidota; class Bacteroidia; order Chitinophagales; family Saprospiraceae; genus Opimibacter. Next base: position 1,164 of record JBATMM010000359.1, read on the forward strand.
ATGTTTTTAATGCTTCATGAGTTTTCCCTTATATTTCATTTTGAATTGACGCGTCCATGAAAAAAATATGGCCATTTCTCATCACCGGCTTACTCAGTATCGGTATTGCTTTAGCTTTTTTTTCAATCCTGACCAGGCCTGCTGTGGTCATTGAAACAGCTACTCCGAAAGCCGTGCTGACTAATCAGCCACCGTTCGCTTTTGCTTCAGGACAGTCACTTCCGATAGGTGCACCGGATATGGTGATGGCGGCCAATGTATCGAAACAAGCTGTTGTCTACATAGAATCAAGAACTGTGTCCTCCACAGGTTATTTTAGCAGAAGAACTTATAGTGGAAGTACGGGTTCCGGTGTCGTCATTTCTGAAAACGGATACATTGCCACCAATCATCACGTCATCGAGGATGGTGGAGAAATCATAGTTCTCCTCGAAAATGGACATGAGTATCCAGCTAAGCTGATGGGTTCAGATCCATCGACTGATCTTGCCTTATTGAAAATAGAAGCCACAGGACTTCCGTATCTCATGTTTGGTAATAGCGACTCTCTGATGGTAGGTGAATGGGTAATTGCTGTAGGTAATCCATTTAAACTTTACTCTACGGTTACGGCCGGAATCGTAAGTGCCAAATCACGTAACATCAATATCCTGGATCAGGGTGGAATTGAATCATTTATCCAGACTGATGCAGCCGTTAATCCTGGAAATAGTGGTGGTGCTCTTGTCAATACAAGGGGGCAACTTGTAGGCATTAATACGGCTATCATGACCTATAGCGGCCAGTATGAAGGTTTCTCGTTTGCCATACCTTCAAATCTTGCGAAAAAAGTATTGGAAGACATTCGTGAATATGGTTCAGCACACCGAGGATGGCTTGGTGTAGTCATCCGTCCACTGGATAATACTTCAGCTCAGGATGCAGGTCTTGATGAAGTCTCGGGTGTAATGATTGAACAAGTGAATGAAAATAGTGCCGCAGAAGAAGGCGGCCTGAGATCAGGAGATGTCATCGTCAATATCGATGGTAAAAAAATAGTGTCTTCACCTGATTTTATGGGCATCATCGGTCAGCACCGTCCGGGCGATCTGATCAGTGTCAATTATTATCGCGAAGGGAAAATAAGACAGGCTAAAATAAAACTGAGTGATTCGCAAAATGGAATCGCGCGGGATATAGCCAAAAGTAAAGCACCGGATGAGATCCTGGAAGAAATCGGAATGAACGTGCGTGATCTCAATGAAAATGAAGAAGCCCGATTATCCAGAGATGGGGTCATGGTCAATTCAATAACAGATGGTAGTCAGATCGCCGGGGTCAATATGGAAGAAAATTTTATCATCACACAGATCAATGGTGTTCCTGTCAACAATGCCAATGACTTCAAAACTGAGCTGCAACATGCAGGCTCAAGTATTTATTTACAGGGCTATTATGAACAATTCCAGGGAGACTTCGCATACAGTCTTGATTTAAAATAAAAGGCTAAGGAGAAGACGAAGGCAAAGGAGAGGCGAAGGAATAATACATCAATCTTCATCTTCAAGAAAAAATATTTGTTCCACCGGTTTGTTAAAAACCTTTGCGATTTTTAATGCAAGCACTGTTGATGGAACATATTTATTTGCTTCCATTGCATTGATAGTTTGTCGGCTCACTGATATTTTATTAGCTAGTTCTTCCTGAGTCAGGCTCATGATCGCACGTTCGACTTTGATATTATTTTTCATCGGACATGGATTTAGAGTTTTTGTAAAGAATATAATTGAACCGTATGATGAAGATGATCAGAATGGTAAACATATTATATACCATCACATTGAAAAAGGCCAGACCATACACGATCAGGAAGGCGATCAGTAAGAGTGCATAATTGACCCATACTGACCAAAGTAAAGAGGAGAGTCTTAAGTTGGCAATAAACTCATCTTCTTTTTTCTCCTTGGAAAAGCTTACTATTAAAGCCCCAACAATAAATAAAGATCCTACTACTGTATTTGTCACATTGGCAGAAATCAAAGTAAAGAAATGGGTCTGGCCAAAAATTTCATCGCTGATCAAGGTGAATACTTTTGCGCTGAGCCATTCTGCTTCGTATCCTGTTATCGTCAGGATAATACCAGCTATAGTGGTGGGGATCAGGATACACCACCCGATCATTTTAAATCGATTTGGTAAAAGGAGTTTGTTTGACATGCTTATGTATTTTTTGTAAATGTAATGTTTATTTTACATTATGACAAATATATTTTACTTTTTGTAAAACATTTATGTCTTAATTTATAGTTTAGTCATTTTCCAAAAGAATACGCCAAAGGAATCACAAACAGTGTGGCACACTGTCCGGAATGGCTGATTATCAGTGGCTTAGGATACTTATGCACATTACAAGATGGTAACCATTTAAGCGACTATTATGTACCCCTAAATGACAAACCCTAAATTAGACTCAACCCCATTTACGGCAGCAGAAAACGCTATCTTTGCGGTCCTTATGAAAAACATCCGCAATTTTTGCGTCATTGCCCATATAGATCACGGTAAAAGCACCCTTTCGGACCGCCTCCTTGAGATCACCCACACGGTAGCGCTCCGGGACATGGTAGCTCAGACCCTTGACAACATGGATCTGGAGCGCGAACGCGGAATCACGATTAAAAGCCATGCGATACAGCTTCTATATCAGCATCCGAATGGTCAGGAATATACACTCAACCTTATTGATACACCGGGTCACGTTGACTTCTCTTATGAAGTGTCCAGATCAATCGCGGCTTGTGAAGGTGCTCTTCTTCTCGTAGACTCCACGCAGGGGATCCAGGCCCAGACGATTTCAAACTTATATCTCGCCATTGAGCATAATCTGACCATCATCCCAGTCCTGAACAAAATCGACATGCCCAATGCCATGATTGATGAAGTCTCAGATCAGATCATGGATTTAGTAGGAATCCCAAAATCAGATATCATTTTAGCCAGTGGAAAAACAGGAGAAGGTGTAGCCAATATACTTGAAGCCATTGTCGAACGAATTCCTGCTCCGACAGGAGATCCAAATGCACCATTGCAGGCTTTAATTTTTGATTCGGTATTCAATTCATTCCGGGGCATTATAGCCTATTTCAGGATCATGAATGGTCGCATCCGGAAAGGTGAGAAAGTAAGGTTCGTCAACATGGGTGGCGAATATGCTGCTGATGAAATTGGCATTCTTCAAATGCAACAGGTTCCAAAAGATGAGCTCTCTGCAGGTAATGTAGGCTACATCATCACAGGCATCAAGACATCAAAAGAAATTAAAGTCGGTGATACGATTACCACAGTGGTCAATCCCTGCAAAGAAGGCATAAAAGGATTTGAAGATGTGAAGCCAATGGTATTCGCCGGTATCTATCCGATCGATAATGATGACTTTGAAGATCTGCGAGACAGTCTGGAAAAATTACAATTGAATGATGCAAGTCTTGTCTTCGAACCTGAAACTTCTATTGCTCTCGGTTTTGGTTTTCGTTGCGGATTTTTAGGAATGCTACATCTTGAAATAATCCAGGAACGCCTGAGTAGGGAATTCAACCAGGAAGTCATCACGACCATTCCTAACGTTTCCTATCGTGCTTTTACAAAACGATTCGGTCTGCAGGTCATCAATACACCGAATGATCTACCCGATCCTACACTATTAGAATTTGTCGAGGAGCCTTATATCCATGCACAGATCATCACCAAGCCTGAATACATAGGAGCGATCATGAATCTGTGTCTTGAAAAGAGAGGAATGCTGACACATCAACATTATCTGACGACAACACGTGTGGAACTAAGCTTTGACTTACCACTTGCTGAAATTGTTTTTGATTTTTATGATCGATTGAAATCGATTTCAAGAGGTTATGCTTCGTTCGATTATGCACCAAAAGATTATCGCAAATCTGATCTCGTCAAACTAGACATCCGATTGAATAGTGAACCTGTGGATGCATTGTCTTCATTGGTGCATCGTGACAAAGCTGAAGCTTTCGGGCGTAAAATATGTGCGAAGCTTAAAGACCTTATTCCAAAACAACAATTTGTCATCGCTATTCAGGCATCTATTGGAGCTAAGATCATAGCACGCGAAACGATTTCTGCCATGCGCAAAGATGTAACCGCCAAATGCTATGGAGGGGATATCTCACGTAAGCGTAAACTTCTTGAAAAACAGAAAGAGGGCAAGAAAAAGATGCGTCAGATCGGTTCAGTAGAAGTACCACAAAAAACTTTCCTCGAAGTATTGAAACTGGACTAAACCATATGGGCTGCAGGAGCAAACTCCATGCAGCGGCTTACTTAATAGAAAAGGACCTGAAGTTTTACCCACAAGTCCTCGTTCTCATATAGTGTTCAATCTTTATTTTACAATCCTGGCAATGTACCATGACCTGCCATCTGAAATCCTGATGATATACCATCCTGATTCCAGATCTGCGACATTCAGATGATTAGACACCGGATGATCAAATCTTTTAAACAGTCGACCATCAACACCTGAAATAAGTACTTCTGTCATTGGATTTTCCATGTCAACTATAAGTATATCATCAGTTGGTACAGGATATACTTTTAAAGATTTAAATCTTTCCGGTCGATCAACAGCAACATCTGTGTCTACAAAAACAGGAGTTGATAAAAGTGTACACCCATTACTATCTGTCACCATGAGCTGATAATTTCCTGTCAGGGTAAGGTTATCAATGTCTTCAGTTCCGGGGAGGAGAGATCCATCAGGAAAAGTCCATACAAATTGATAAGGAGTCACACCACCTGAAACTGTTACATTTATAGCACCCGTACCTGTGTCTGAAATATTTAAGACCGAATCAATTGTAATCACAATCGGATCCGGTTGAGTGACCACATAAACATCCGTTGCAAAACATCCAGTTGCATCAGAAACTGTTACAGCATAACTTCCTGCTGCCAGATTACTGATCACTGCTGTAGACGCTCCGTTAGACCAGCTATAACTTACGGGTGGAACAGTATTATTAGCTGTAACTGTGATAGATCCTATAGTATCTCCAGCACATACTACATTGGTTTGTACTGAAGATATTCCCAATTGACAATTGCCGGGTTGAACATTGAAGCATGTGGATTTAGTACATCCATTTACATCGAATACCGTAATACAATATACACCCGGAGATAATCCGATAATAGACGGTGTCGTAGCTCCTGTATTCCATAAATAAGTAACAATCCCAGGAATCACATCAGTCTGAATGGAGCCATTCATTGCTCCCGGCGATGATTCATTGATGACCGTACCGGTTATTTCAGGGAATATAATTTCAGTGATGACAATACAATCCATATCCTGGCATCCTCCACCATCAGTGATCGTCAAACAATATTCTCCGGTGTGTGCAACTAAAAGTGAATCTCCTGTTGAACCATCAGACCATAAGAAAGTAACATCTCCAGTCTCACCGGAAATGAAAGGCATGACTAGTGCCGTATCACCTTCGCAAATGATCTCGTCAACTCCAAGTTGCAAATCAAGTGAACATCCAAATGGATCAACCTGTGCGGAACCAGATACACTGCACGAATTAGCATCAGAAACAGTGACTGTATATGTTGCAGGAGGTAAGCCTGTAATCATTGCTGTAGTGCCACCATTGCTCCATAAGTAAGTGAAAGCACCGGTTCCACCTCCCGGAGTAGCAGTAGCTGTTCCGTTATTTAAACCAACACCTGTTTCATCAGTTGTTGTAACATTTACAGTAACTTCTGTTGGAGCTGTAACGATGGCTGATTTTGTATTTGTACATCCGTTATCATCAGTAATCGTTACCGTATAAGTACCTGCCGGTAGATTTGGATTGGTGTTTCCGTTTATACCATTAGACCATGAAGCCGTGAATGGAGAGGTGCCACCTGTGGCAACACTTGTAAGGCTTGCGGAGCTATTGCCAAAGCATAAATTTTGAACCGTTTGTTGGATCTGAATATCAATCGGCTGCGGCTGTGTGATGGTATATCCTTTTATCAATTGACATCCGTGACTATCTGTCGCCGTCACTATGTATGAACCTGCGATTAGGTTTGAGATAACCGGTACGGTTGCTCCATTTGACCATTCATATGTATATGGTGCCAAACCTCCTGAAGCTGTCACAGAAATGCTTCCATTTGCGCCCCCGGGACATGTTACATTAACTTGTTGATTAAGATTAACATTTACTATTCCACCGGGATTGACAGTATAAGTTGCTGTTTTTGTGCACGCATTATTATCCGTGACAGTAACTGAATACATATCAGGAGCTAAGTTGTTTATTGTGGTTCCCAAAAATCCATTTGACCATTCTACAAAAATGGGATTCACACCACCGGTCAATGATATGGTTATAGCACCATCAGACTCCCCGAAACATGATTCATGTGTAAGTGTGACCAGGTTGATGACGATGACCGCA
>JBATMM010000360.1:0-1925 GCA_049289835.1 Saprospiraceae bacterium
GTCTATAGTTATGGTGAACAGGGATTCAACTGGTTGCATCCAAAAATCTGGAGAGGCCTGATGGGTGTGAATGTGGGTTGGTGGATTTATACACCTATAATGTTAGTCGCTTTGATTGGTTTTTATAGTTTATATAAAAAGAACAAACCTCTTTTCTGGCCGGCTTTTGTAACAAGTGTACTTGCGATTTACATTACCTTAAGCTGGGCACACTGGGAAGGTGGTGGAGGATTAGGTCAGCGGAATCTAATCCAGATCTATCCTTTATTGGCTTTTCCATTAGCCATGATGATTGATTGGTTAGATCGAAGTAAATGGAGTAGAGTAGTATGGATGATTATTCTGACAGGCAATATTTATTATACGGGTTGGTGGGTTCACCAGGCGCACCTGGGAGGATTTTTTCAGCCGGGGCAGATGACCACTCCCTACTTTTATAATGTTGTCGGAAGAATACATCCGGACAGAGATAAATTTAAATTGCTTGATACGAGGGAATATTATAAAGGAAGTCCATCTAAGTCCAACGTTATTTTAGAAAATGATTTTGAAAAAGACTCATCATTTTGTTCACTTCCCTCATCTGCCGGAGGCAAGACATCCTGTCTGAATGCAGCTCATCAGTATCTTGGTCCTGAAACTATTCCTATTGATAGCAACTGCAAAGGTTGGCTCAGATTTGAAGCAGATTTTAATATTGAGTCGAGAGAATGGGATGTATGGAAATATGCGCAATGGATCGTGCAATTTCATCAGGGCAGCGAGGTCATCAAATCAAATTTTATCAGAATACAAAGATTAATTCCGACAGATCATCTTTCCACTCATGTGTACTTCGATGTGCGTATTCCCAATATACCTTTTGATAAATGTGTGATGACTATCTGGAATGCCGACTCCCCAAATACAATTCTGATCGACAATCTTAAGGTGAGTTGTTTTGTCCCCTAAATCCCCTTGCCCCTAAATCCCCTGAAGGGGACTTACGCTTAATTGACTTCTCAATTCCGTATTCAAAATTGAACTTCATAATTCCAAATTCCAAATTCTTTATTCACGATTCCCTTCTTCATTCCACATTCAGAATTCAAACGGCTTCCTTCGCCTTCGCCTCTTCCTTCGCCTAAAAAAAATAAAAAGACCGATCCTAACCCCCCTGTTTGGACCGGTCTTAATGAGAAAATCGACATTTGATCATCTCTGTGACCAAATGAATAGCATATACCTTGCCAAACTTTCATTCCAGGAGTTCTGCAAACCGTCATTATGACAGATATTTTCCGGTGGCACACCTTTTGACTACACATTTAGAGCAATTACAACCTTAAAAATCAATCGATTATGACAAAAGGTAACATTACCGTCCAGACCGAGAATATATTCCCGATCATCAAAAAATTTCTCTATTCAGACCATGAGATTTTTTTACGGGAACTGATATCCAATGCTATTGATGCCACTTCAAAACTTGAGGCTGTAGCCGGAGCAGGAGAGATAGATGGAGAACTGGGTGATCTGACCATTCATGTCACCGTTGACAAAGCTGCAGGCACAATTACAATCAGTGACAGAGGTATCGGAATGACAGAATCGGAAGTTAAGAAATACCTTAATCAGCTTGCTTTCAGCAGCGCTGAAGATTTTGTAAAGAAGTACCAGGGCAAGAATAATATCATCGGTCATTTCGGACTTGGATTTTATTCAGCTTTCATGGTGGCTGATCAGGTTGAAGTGATCACCCGATCGTATAAAAAAACACCGAAGGGCGTTCACTGGATTTGTGATGGAAACCCGGAATATGAAATCGAAGAAATAGACCGCAAAGAACGAGGAACGGATATCATCCTGCACATCAGTGACGACAGTAAAGAATTTCTTGAGCAGGCCAGGATAGAAAACTTGCTCAAGAAATATTGCAGCTTTCT
>JBATMM010000361.1:0-5082 GCA_049289835.1 Saprospiraceae bacterium
AACGAAAAAGCTCGTTGAAGAAAACTGTGAGAATAAATGGAAGTTCACATTCAGACTGTGTATATATTCTGCATTCAGATCAGGATTCCCTTGATAAAGACGAAGAGGATCCGAATTGTCAACTACCGGAGATAACTGAGTGATCGTTGGTTGAGTGATTCTGGTTGTATAACTTATTCTTAGATTTTTTCCGTTGCCTATATCATCTCTCCATATGATTCGGGGCAGAAAATAATTGTATGTTTTCTTTATCTCATTTTCACCCTGACTGTGATGGCCTGTGAGTTCGGATGCCTGGTATTGAAGACCTACATTCACATTGTGCACATCACCACTGTACCTGAATGTCACACCCGGTTTATGATATTGAAGCAGACTGGTATAATTACTTGACAAGACTGGATTGAGGACAGGAAGGGACTCGACAATATCATTTACCTGGTGATCGTAGTTGTCTTCCTGATGTGAATAGTTGTAATTGAATTCGATAAATTTCCTTCTTTTCAAGGGCTCCGTATAAGAGAATTGGCCGTCTATCTTGTTGTTTTTTGAATCGGTGTATTGAAGTTGATTCAGTAATTCAGGATTTCCTGTGATAAAATATTCAGTCAAAGCATCCAGTTTGTTATCTGTGTTGTTGTCATTTTTTGATAATGTACCGCTGACTGAAAAATTCCTTCCTTTATTTCCCAATCGTTTCATATATGTTGCACTACCTGAAAGCGAAAGATTATCGCTGTTAGCGTTTGTACCTGTATTCGATTGACTGATCAATGAGCCGAGCGGATCGCTGACCTTAAGTAAAGCCTGGTTGATAGAACTGCCGTTTCCAAGACCTGCTCTTGCTCTGATGGTCACTTGCTGTGTTGAATCTGGTTTTATATCTGAATTAAAAGTGAAGGCATGATTGTGATTCTTTGTGGATTGGTCAGAATTCTCATCCGTATTGAATGGCATAGCAGATAAGTTTTGTCTGAAAGCATCCTGCAACAATGATTTGTCGACACCATTGTAGAAATAACTGCTTCGTAAATTAAATTTCTTGGTCTTGTGCCAATTAAAATTAAGTCCACCGGCAGCAGTGTTGACTAGACCATTGCTCAGACCGTCGTTAAAAGGAATATCAGACTGGATGTTAAATTCCATTGTCCGACCTCCTCCTCTGCCACCGCCCATGCCGCTCATTCCTCCCGAGAAATTCATCATGTCCTGAAATGAAAATCCCTGCTCATTGATATTATTCAATTGACCAAGAAATGAAAGCTGAGATGTCTTTGTAAATTTATTGATAGAAGCCTGGGCATTATATTTTTCATCGCTTCCATATCCTGCTTCAGCTGTTCCGAATAGACCTTTTTTAAATTCTTCGCGTAGCTGCAGGTCAATTGTTTTTTCACGTTCGCCATCATCTACACCTGTGAATTCAGCCATGTCGGATTGTTTGTCATAGACTTTGACTTTTTTCACAGCACGTGCAGGGAGATTCTTTGTAGCCATTTTTGGATCTGTGCCGAAGAATTCTTTTCCATCGACCAGTACTTTTTGCACGTCTTCGCCTTGTGCTTTTATCGAGCCATCAGTGCCAACTTCGATACCTGGTAATTTTTTAAGAAGATCTTCAACGTTGGCATTGGGTTGAGTTTTAAATGCATCCGCGTTATAGAGGATAGTATCTTTTTTGATTTCGATTGGTATCTCGTCAGCCTTTACTTCTACTTCATTCAGAATGGTATTGTGTGTCTTCATCATGAGTTTCCCCAGGTCGATTTCTTCTGCACTTCCTGAAACAATGGATTGATAAAAAGGCGCAAGGCCAAGGAATGTGATATTGATCAGGTAATCACCTTTGGGTACATTCTTAATCAAAAATGAACCATCAGGATTTGAAGAACCAAATTGAGTAAGTACTGAATCTGCAGCATTGAGGATCATGATTGTCGCACCCGGAATCGGCTGATCTGATTCATCTCTGACATTACCTTTGAATGAAGACTTATTAACCTGTGCAGATAATTGCATTGTAAGGCAAAAGGTAAAAGCAATGAGGGCAAGAAATTTATGGATGCTGGAATTCATGTTGAGAATTTACGATTTACAATAAAAAATTGGATGCCGGATAATTGGACGGTTGCTGAGCTGTTGCATGAGGATGAGTAAAGCTGGTCGAAGCATGCCAGATGCCGGACTCACGACTCTGATCTAGTTTCGTATCCCTCACTTCTCACATCTCAAGTCTCACATCTCACATCTCACATCTCACATCTCACATCTCACATCTCACTAGTTATGCCTTATCATGATCATCGTCCCCGGTCCGCCTGGTCCTCCGCCGGGATTATTCATGTGCATTTCTTTCATCTTCTCTTTCCTGATTTTTTCGAATTCTTCTGACGTCACTTCTTTACCTTTTGTAGGTGCGATGATGACGGAGGTATCTACATCTGCAAGTTTAATATCAGTAGCGGTGATCATGCGCAAGCCATCATTGATGTCAACGCCAAGGATAAGTCCTGGCAGCCCCTGGTAATCAGAAGGGCCATTCGAAACCTGAATCTCAGGTGTGAACCATACGACCATCGATGTTGTACTGTCAAGACGGAAATTGGCTTCCATACATTTATGCCCCAGTATTTCTTTTTGATTTTTACCAATCTTCCATTTTCGTGCTGTAGGGGCACCGACGATCAGGAATTGTTTCTGCATGAATTCACGCGATTCAATCATAGTATCAAGTGCAAGATTTTTATACACGATCCGGTTTTCTCTTCCAAAACGCATTGTCATCTGGTTGCCACCGCTGTTGGACGTAACTTCAGATTCTTCGGATTCTTTTTGAGGCTGGTAGATGGATTCGTCTCCATTGAACGTGAGTGAAAACACGGTTGTATTGAATTCAGGGATCATTTCCTTCATCTCCTGTCTGTCCGGCGGAAGGTTTTTATGTAAATTCATTTTTTCCTCATAGGTAATTCTGCCGCTACCCTGGGCAAAACCCAATGTGGTGCTTAAAAAAGCAAAGAAGATGAATATATATTTCATGAATGATTCGTTTAGGAAGCGAAGGTAGGCCTATAAAAGGGGCCTTCTTCCTTGAAAAAGGTTAATTAATGTTAACAAATGGCCTGTAGACCTCAATTCGAAACTACTTTTGTAAGGCAATGCGAAACAGCCCGGATATTTCATTAGCCCGTTTCCTCATGATCGTGAGCATGGTGCTCCTCGGCATCCTTGAATGTCTATGGCTTCACAATGAATACATGAACAAATATCGCGACATGGAGACGAAGATCAACCATGTCATGTTTTCGACAGTGCGGGATGTAGAAGATTCGCTTCTGTTTTCGAAGCTGGCCAGCAAAGAATTTATGACCATGGATGATTCGGACAGAGCTATCCGCATCACTATCAATGCTGATGATTCAGTAGCCTTTCAGAAAGCATCTGCCGAGGAAAAGGTTATCAGCAAGGATATGTACCGGATAGGTCCGCATCGTGAAATGCGTGGTATGCTTTTACGACATTTGTCATCCGACACTTCTTTCAGTGATGCACCATGCAACAACATGAGTAAAATGGTCATGGGTCACATCCGGCTGACAGACAGTACAGGTGAATTTGCAGGATATGATCTGATCACGTGGCAGGGAGAGGACACGGTCGTGAAAGGATTGATGAGCCGACCTCAGTTAGATGCTTTTGGCGGCAAAAAAATAGCATTGATAAATTCGAATTATAAAGCTGACATCTTTCAGGGAATATTGCCACATATCAGTTTTGCATTATTTCTCTGGTTGATCGTCGGTGCTGCATTTTATTATATCTGGAAAAATCTGAGAACACAAATGCGGCTCAATGCACTACGCGATGAATTCGTCAGTAACATCACACATGAATTGAAGACACCGATTACAACTGTGGGTGTTGCGCTCGAGTCGCTGAACATGGCTGACAATCTGAATACATCCAATAGCCGGCGTTATCTTGATATATGTCAGAGTGAGTTGAAGAGGCTTTCGATGTTGGTTGAACGTATACTTCACAATCATGCGCCACAGATTCATTATGAAAAAATCGATATACAGCAAGTGCTTGATGAGGTGATGCATCATATGAAAGTGCAGTTTGACAACAAGCATGCTACTATAAAAGTAAGTCAGCATGGAGAAGGATTTGTGGTCAATGGAGATAGGTCGCACATGAGTGGCGTGTTGTATAATATTCTTGAAAATGCATTAAAATACAGTACATCGAATCCGGTCATCACTGTCAATCTGGGTCGCGACAATGGATCGGTCAAAGTAGAAATCCAGGACAATGGTATCGGTATCGATCCGGAGTATCATGATAAAATATTTGATAAGTTGTATCGTGTGCCTCAACACAACCGGCATGATGTGAAGGGCCATGGATTGGGATTGAGTTATGTTGCGGATGTGGTACGAAAACATAAAGGCCGGATTGATCTGGAGAGTGAAGTTGGGAAGGGGGCGAAATTTTCGATGACATTGCCGGCGTGGAACGAAAATTAATTTGGTCGTTTCGACTAACGCGGTTGCTGAGCTGAAGCACAAGGTTGAGTGAAGCAAGTCGAAGCACAACGACCCGCGGATTTCTCAGTGGAGGATGATTTAACTAACGCGGTTGCTGAGCTGCGGTTGGTGAGCTGTCGCACATGGATGAGTAAAGCATGTCGAACCATAGCACAAGGTTGAGTGATGCAAGTCGAAGCACAACGACCCGCGGATTTCGCTTCAGAGGTCGTTTCGACTAACGCTCAACGACCCGCGGATTTCGTAGAGACGCAAATGGCGGAAGAGGTAGAAAGGGCAGAAGAGGCTGAAAAGGCAGGATGATTTTACGTTTTACCCCATCGAAATTTCTTGCTTCGCCAAATTTCTCTCCCCTGTGTTTCATTGCTTCGCTTGAAAACCCCGGGGTGCAAGTCCATTAACCCCGGGGTTTTCGAAACGATGCGAAGCGAGATTGAGAAACACAGGGGAGAGAATTTTTCACAAGAAATAAAGTAGTAATAGAAGCAATCAGCAAAGAAAAATTCGAAGGGGTATAAGCGGAGAGCAAAAA
>JBATMM010000362.1:0-8746 GCA_049289835.1 Saprospiraceae bacterium
GCCTACGTCGGAGCGTTTGCAAAACTCGGTTTTGCGGACCGCTCTTAAGGTTTTATATGTTGATTGAAATTTATCTCATCACCGTCACCATCTCAACTTCATCCGCCTTAAATCCTTTCACCAACAACCGCACTGCAAGACTCATTTCATAAAGAAATACCGGTATCGCAAGCAGAACTCCCCAAAGCGAAATCTGAAGAAATACTCCGAACATCACCATCACTCCACATACAAAGATGAATGGTCCTCCTATTAGCCCAAGCATAGATATAAAACGAGGGACCAGTTTTGACTTGTACAATAAATAGCTTGTCATGAAAGTACTTGGCCCTAAAGCTATATTGGGTCCAAACGCAAATGTCCAATCATGTAAAGCGATTAAAGATTTGCCGACGATGAGATAAGAGGCAGTATCCGGATTTACTCCTTTTGAAAATTCGTGACTTAACGTCACGATCGTCAACAGACTCAGAATCCCAACAATGATCATCGTGGCTTCCATAAGTCTGAAACTAACTGTGGCAATGGCCATACTTTGATTGTACTTTTTCAGGACTGGATAAAGTGCTATCGGAGTGCCAATAACCGCAAAAGCAGTGATGATCTCAAAAAACGCTCCCCACAGGATTTGTGCTTCATGCGCAGTGCCTTTGATAATGTAATCGGGGTCATGAAGAATAGGAGTGTACAAAAGTGCACCAATGATAGCCGCAACCGCTGCAATAATAAATAGTATCCCTGCACTGGTTGCACTATTTCTGTTCGTTTCCATTATTGATTATTTAGATATTATTGAATAGATAGAGATAGATCGTCCGAAATGGACATTATGCTTTTTTAGAAATATGCAGTCTGATCAGCAGGCTCCGGTTATATACTTCTTTGTCATAAGAAACATTGGTCAGACCATAGCAATATCTGATATCCAGAGCTACTCTCTTTTGTTTCACCATGAATGTATACCCTCCACCGAATTGAATACCACCCTCGAAGCGTTTGTAACCTCCGATTGAATTCTTAAAAGAGAGATCCGTCGTCGCACCATCTAATTTCTGAGTTCCATAAAAAGTATACGAAACAGATGGTCCTGCATTGACATGAAATTTACCTAAATGAAGACGAGCCAACATCGGCACTTCTACTGCATAGAAACGAAGGATCGATTCTTTATCTGTCAAAGGATTGTCCGCTTTTAATTTGCCGCCTTTCATGACGAGAGCCAACTCGGAAACCAATGAAAAGTTATGTGATATACCTGTCTGTAGTGATACACCGATTTGCACTCCCTGAGCATCCTTCTTATAATCAGTCAGGGATTTGTTTAAATTTCCGTAATTGAGGTTTGTACTGACTCCACTAAGGAAAAAGTCTAAGTAGGTAGGCTGTGTTGTTTTGATATCATTATTGATTTGTGTAGCTGATCCCTGGGATTGACCAAAGGAAAAAGCGCTTAGGAAAATCATACCTATTGCGAATACTGCTTTCATTAAATTTTTCATACTTAAATTGTTTTTGTTGTTTAGTTAGATTAACAGCAACAAAAGTATGTGGAGGAGGTGGGCGCCCAAATTCTACTATGCAACGGAGGGAAAGTTGTCTGCAAAGTGGGGGTTTTGCCCCTTCAAATTTTTGCCCCATCGAAATTGTGAAAGACAATTTCTCTCCCCTGTGTTTTGTTAAGCTCGTTCCTTCGGAACATAGCAACAAAAACCCCGGGGTAATTAAGCCATCCTACCCCGAGGTTGCGCAGCACACAGGGGAGAGAAATTTCACAAAGAAAAAATTTCGATGGGCAAAGCGAAGGCTTTCTTTTACCCCGGGGTTGCGAAGCACACAGGGGAGAGAAATTTCACGAAGTAGAAATTTCGAAGGGGCAGAAAGAAAGCCTATCCACGACTATTAATCAACTGAAAGAAAACATCCTTATACGTATCCGATATCGGAATCAACTGATCCGCAATCTTTATCCTGCTTCGTTCGATGGATTCGATCTTGTGGAGGGCGACCATGTATGACTTATGCACTCTGCATACCACACTTGGAGGAATCAGCTTTTCAAAATCACTGAAATTCTGCAGGGTCATGATCTTTTTATTGATCGTATGAATTCTCCGGTAATCACGCATCCCTTCGATGTATACGATTTCATTGATCATGATTTTCTCAAGGCGGTTTTCCGTCTTAACGAAGATGAATTCAGGTGGTGCATCTGCTGTTCGATGGGCTATGTTGTCCTGTGCCTTATTGACAGCCTGCAAAAAACGGTTGAAGGAGAATGGTTTTAACAGATAGTCTGTGATCTGCAGTTCGAAGCCCTTCAATGCATATTCCTGGTATGCTGTGGTCAGGATTACCTGGCTGTTTATTTTTGAGCTTTCGAGCAGTTCGATTCCGGTCAGTTCATCCATATTGATATCGAGGAAGAGGATATCTACTTTATTATTATTGAGGTAGGCCAGGCCGGTCAGGGCATTGTCGAAGGTTTCGCTTAAATGCAGGAAAGGGACTTTGTTGACAAAGTCCTTTGTTTTTTCGAGCGCCAGGGGCTCGTCTTCGATGATGATACAGGTGTATTTATCCATGAGGGATGGTTAAGTTGACGCTATAGTGGTCGTCAGTCTTATGTACATCCAATGTATGCTTTCCCGGATAGATTAGGTTAAGTCTTTTTTTGATAAGGTCGTTACCCAAGCCACCGATAGTATGCTGAACCTTAGCTTTTGGGTCAAATTTATTTTCACAAACCAGTTGTACGGTTTCATCCTTTATGTAAATATGTACATCAATGGCATGCACAAGTTTTTTATTGTGGGTATGCTTAAAGGCGTTTTCAATAAAGGGAATGAAGACCATAGGTGCGATCATTTTGCTGCCGGTGTGACCGGTGACTTCGAAGTGAACATAATTCTCGTTTGAGGTCCTTATTTTTTGCAGGGCGATATACTTTTCGATGTATTCAATTTCTTTGGCAAGCGAAATTTTATCACCCTTTGTTTCATAAAGGATAAACCGCATGATGTCCGATAGCTTATTGAGATATTCAGAGGCTACAACAGAATCTTTCAGAATCAATGCATCGATATTATTGATAGTGTTGAAGAGCAGATGAGGATCCAGTTGAGATTTGATCAACGCCATTTCCATTTCATAGTTCTTCTCTCTCAGCACCTGTTTCAGTTTGATTTCATTAAACCAGGTGATAAATCCTTTGATGACCAGGGCCACTGTGCCGCAAAGGGCGCCAATAAATGTCATCACCATGATAGTCTGTGGCGCAGTCGATCTGCCGTTTTTGCCGCCTTGATCCATGTCTGCAAGTTGGCCTGTTTCAATAAAATAACGGTGCAGGATGTACGCCAGAATAGAAGCAACAATTGAAATCAGCAGTCCAAACAGGATGGCCAGCGCGATCTTCTTTTGCTGCAGATACCTGGGAAACAAGAAGAAATAATACAGGAAGTAGGAGATGACCGAAGGTATAAATGCAAAAAGAAGAATGCTATACAATGCAGTCATCACGCGATCATGGCTGCCTGCTGCATGGCCGCTTTTGGAATAAATCGCCAGTACAATAAATACCAACAGGAAATAGCATGCCCAGAAACCGATGTGTAGTAAGACAACAAATGACTTTTTCATGATTTATACTCGATTGTGGTTGGAGCAAACTCCAACCATGGCAATGGATTTGCTACCCTGAAGATACCCGAAATGTGGTTGGAGCAAACTCCAACCATGGCAACTACTGCCGCTGCATGAGTTTGCTCCTGCGGCTACGAAATCCTGTCACTGCTATTACAAAATATTGACGACTACGTTCCCCTTTTTGTGATATCCCTGTACGTATTCATGTGCTTCTCTGATCGTCTCGAGTGTGTATCTCTTATCGATCACTGTCGTTAGATGACCGGATTCAATTAACTCCTTAAGGAACACCAGATCATTTGGGCTTTCCTTTGCAGAACCCCTGACAGATACATATTTTCCATTTGGCTTCAGCAGATTTTTACAGGCTGATTTAGATGTTTTCGCTACTGCATCAAAAATGACGTCGAACTTCGAATCCAGTTTTGTAAAATCTTCTTTCAGATAATCAACCACGTTGTCCGCTCCAAGTGATTTTACCAGGCTCATATTTGATGTACTGCATACAGCGGTGACATTGGCTCCAAAATATTTAGCAAGTTGAACAGCAAATGTGCCTACACTTCCTGATGCCCCATAGATGAGAATGTTGTCTCCCTTTTTTATACCCGCTTTTTTCAAAAACCTTAATGCTGTTAGACCTCCAATGGGTATGGTGGCAGCTTCCTCGTAGCTCATATTGGTAGGTTTCAGCGCTATCAAATTATTTTCCGGAAGACATTTGTATTCTGCATAACCTCCGAAGGTTAAACCACAAGAAGCAAACACGCTGTCGCCAATTTTTAATGATTTAACATCCTTCCCCACTACTTCAATTACGCCTGCTAATTCAAATCCCAGAATGTTCACCTTTGTAGGTTTAAATAGACCATTAAAAATTCTTGCCAGAAATGGATCCGCTTTCCGCATACGCCAATCTCCTGCGGTCACTGTAGTGGCATGTATTTTTACCAATACTTCATTGTCTTTAGGCATTGGTTTGTCAATATCCTTTAGTTCGAGGACATCCGGTGTTCCGTATTTTTCATAAACTACTGCTTTCATTTCTTTGTGTGGGTTAAGGTGAATTATTGGGATCAAAGGTCAGCCTTAATCTCAATCAGGCAAAAAACGATCTGCAAATGAGGGGGATTTGTCTGCAAAGTGGGGTAAATCGAATTCTGCCCCTTCGAATTTTTCTTCCTGATGTTCATCCTATTACTACTTCAACTTTCTGGGAAAAATTCTCTTCCCCTGTGTTTCTCAATCTCGCTTCGCCTCGTTTCGAAAATCCCGGGGTGATTGAAAATCGTGGTATTTACCCCGGAGTTGCACAGCACCCAGTGGAAAGAAATTTTCAGATCGCAGATCAAGAATTCGATGGGGCAAAAGGAAGGCTCTAGTTTCTACTTTTCAATCTGTGTCGTATTATTCAAAATAAATACTCCGATCATTGTTCGAGCGCTTTTTTGAGGTTCATCATATTTTCCTGTTCCTGACGTTTCATCTTTTTCCTGAAGATCGGAAAAATGGCCCTGATAAATCCATGCGGAGTGGCAATAAATTTTGACTCCATCTCAGTGGCATCGCCGGCAGATGTAAGTGTAAGTTCAAGTGTCACTTCGAGTGGTCCACCGTTTACAAATTCTAAAAATTTCCATTGTTTATTTATATTTTTACTATCGTTCAAAACAATAATCAACATGGAATTTATCTCTGCACTCTGGATGCCGATTCTGCTGTCGGCTGTATTTGTCTTTATCGTAAGCTCCCTCATTCACATGGTATTGGGCTATCATTCGTCTGACTTCAAGAAGTTGCCTAACGAAGATCAGGTCATGGATACCATCCGTGGGCTCAATATCCCTCCGGGCCAATATGCGATGCCCAAACCCACTAATATGAAAGAAATGAGGACCGATGCCTTCAAGGCCAAAATGGCTAAAGGACCGCTTGTGTTTATGAATGTCCGCAAACCGGGTATGTCGATGGGAAAAAATCTGATTCAGTGGTTTGTCTATTGTATTGTCGTGAGTATTTTCTCCGCTTACATTGCCAGTCACACGCTCAATCCTGATGCGGCATACCTCACTGTTCACCGTGTAGTAGGTTGTACAGCTTTCATGGGTTATGGACTGGCACTTTTCCAGGATGCGATTTGGGATTCAAAGAGTTGGGGAGCAACATGGAAGTCTGTGTTTGATGCCCTGATCTTTGGATTGGTCACCGGAGGTACGTTTGGATGGTTGTGGCATTAAAATGACATTCTATTCTCCGTTATTGTCAATGCATTCCCTTTGCCCCTTCGAATTTTTCTTCCAAGTGTTCTTCTTGTTAATGCTTCAATATTTCTGAGAAAAATTCTCTCCCCTGTGTTTCTCAATCTCGCTTCGCATCGTTTCGAAAACCCCCGGGTGTTGGATTTTGCCTATTGCTTTTTGCCTATTACCTTTTGCTTTTTGCTTATTGCCTATTGCTGATTGTTCTCTGCTTATTCATCCCTCACGCACCTCACAGAAAATCCAAACCCATTATTTCCGCAGTTGCTGTATGCATTGTCTCCGACATCGTGTGGCATAGTAGGGAGTTGCTCCTGTAGAACATGTATCAGTTGTCATGGCTGTCCAGAAAACGGCAACGATGCCGGGTTCTGAATCGGCTACATCAATTCTTCTGTCACCAGGTAATGCTTTAAATCCACTTGCGTTATTTCCGGTACCTGATTTCCAATGCGCAGATTTTGAAATTTCGTAATGGCCAGGTTATTTAACATCCAGTATTTTCCATCGCACATTTTACCTATTGGATATTCATTTCCTTCGGCATCGACGAGGGGTTTGGTTTCGAATACAGGATCATCAGAGCAGCTAGTAAAGCAAATACATATACAATAAGGAAGGCATATGAGTTTGAAGGTA
Organism: Saprospiraceae bacterium; assembly: GCA_049289835.1. Taxonomy (GTDB): domain Bacteria; phylum Bacteroidota; class Bacteroidia; order Chitinophagales; family Saprospiraceae; genus Opimibacter. Next base: position 6,543 of record JBATMM010000362.1, read on the forward strand.
TAGAATGCATTTGTTTTCAAAGATTAAAATTACAGTTTCATTCGAATCGAATATACCACAATTAGGACCATAACACAACCCTAATTTCTTAATTTTCTTTTCTCAATAACTTCTATCAATTGCTCCTTACTAGTATATAAATTTGACTCTTCAATTAACTGAAATAAAGCATCAGCTATTGTCATTTGAAAATTCGCTAGATAATTATAATTAATTTTTATTTTTCTGGCTTTATGGATATACTTATGCCTAACATCATAAACACCTTTGCAAATTTCCATTTGTAGGTTTCTTTTTTTCATATCATCAAATAAATACCAACATAAGTTACTTCTAGCTGTTCTTGTCATATCCTTCTCTTGATCTTCAGGGACAAATATGGATTCAATTGCAGAACAAAGGATCAGAATTCGTTCATAAATATCATCTTTAGATAAAGCTACTCCAATTCTATTAATATTTTGGAGGATAAGTTGCCCTAATGTTGTGATTCTGAATGAGTCCAAACACCTTGATAAATAAGGGAATACATTATCAACTAAATATTCAATACGATCAATACTAAACTTTGTGCTTCCAGCTCTATTTTGAATAACCATACTCAACTGGAAATCATTTGAAACTTTTTCATAAAGGTAAGCACTTGTTTTATTAAATTCAATCATACTGTTAATTCCAAAATTTGAAATATGTTTTGGATGTAGTATTGTATCTCCGAATAATTTCAAGCAATTAATTGCAGAATTTACAAAATTCAGTGCAAATTCCGTAGCAAGTTTCGATTCTGCTTCAATTGATATTTGAGCATAAACTGTTCCAGGCCCAATGTCATGTTTTCGTAAAAGATCATAAATATAATTCTCTGGAACAACTTCGTCCTTTCTCGCCTTTACAATTTCATGATTCCAGTATTCTATTTGTTCCTTTCGTATCCAATTAAATTCTACGTTACCAATCTTGAATGATTTCTCTATCTCAAAGTTACATATTGGAAAGAAATATTTAAATGTGTTTACATTGGACGCCATTTCCTTTGTTAGATATTCTTCATACTGGTCAGTTACAGTATTCGTCCTATAGAATCTAATAATCCAATCAAATGTTTTATCTTCTATAAACTCCTTACTCAATAAATTGACAAAAAAAGGCATTGCGATTACTTCATCAATAAAAGATTGAAATAATCCAAATTTTTCCTCATTTATTCCTATTTTTTTATCATTCTCATATAAATAAACTGCAACTCTATTACCGAATTCATCCAAATCCCAAGCAATTTGGTCGATATCGGCCAGCTTGTCTGTTAAATCTAATATTGGTCGATCACCTAAGGAACCCTTTGCTGTTCTCGTTTCCCTTTGCCAAGCCTCTGGTTGTATCAATTTGATAAGATGTATCGCCCTTTCATTTATAGTCATTATTGTATCGTATAAATTTTATAATATAATGTCTAAGACTTCTGTCAGTGGCGACTCATTTTCACAACTATTCACAGTGGCAATTCAATGCGCATGGCTTCCATATCTGGGTAATCTGTTTCAAGATAATAATTATCGAATAATTCTATATCCAACATTGTCTATTGCAGATTTCGTGAAAAGTCATTTTATCCTAGCTGTCTCAATGTTAAAATTAGTTTTTTTATAGCATCTTAACAATGTCAAGTTTGTTGGTCAATTCTGACTTGATATCTTCAAAAGTAGAATCTAAGGATTCTTTTGCAGCTTTATGTTGGGCAATTAAAAGAAATGTCCTCAAATAATGAGGGTAAAATTCGATCAACGCTTCACAATCCCTTTTAAACTCATCTGGTTTGATTCTAATCCGTTGATATTGATCTAAGTTTTCATAACCAATTGGTTTTAGGTCTTTTGTAGGAAATCCATCTTTATGTTTAACACAATTACAAATCCAATTTATTATATGAATTAATTTGAATTGCCTCCAGTCCTTAATATCAAATTCAAATATTTCTCGAGCCCATTTATAAAATCCATCATTTATCTCACCAAAGTCTCCAAATATTAATTCAGGGATTAATATGACATCATTAATATAATTTTCAAATTTATGAAACAACCCAACGTAAGAAACTCTGATAGTATCATATAATGTCTCATCAAATTCAATCTGATTAAGTTTTATTAAATCTTTGTGTCTTGACTTTTGTAAGTCCCTCTTGTCAAGTGCAATTGCTCTAGTTG
>JBATMM010000363.1:0-3749 GCA_049289835.1 Saprospiraceae bacterium
ATTTGTACAAAGATGGCAGTGAATTTCCATTTTGTAGAATAAAGAGAAATTTGTAATATAGCCTGTCTTACGGGACGCATGCATCACCCCTAATGAAGAACCTAACTAAAGTACGCCTGCTCGTAGTAGTATCATTGTGTCTGGGCATAATCATTTATGCAGGCACGAGATCTGAGATGCTTTTTCTCAATCAATTTTTTTCTTCTGTTGGTGGTCACTACATAAGGATTTTCTTTCATGATGTGATTGGCCAGATTCATATTCCGTACTGGATCATCTATTCCCTTCCCGATGCCTTGTGGATGCTCGCATTGATGATGACCATCCTGATGATCTGGAATTTTAAACTGGATGCCAAAAGTATACCCTGGATCATCGGATCAGTTAGCATCGGATTATTTTTTGAATTTGGTCAGGCACTACATATAATCACCGGCACTTTTGATGTGACAGATCTGCTCTTCATCCTTATAGGAGCATCCATCCCTGTATTATTTACTTTAGTAAAATTTCGTTTATGGAAAACAAATTGAAAGCCATTCTATCGGCCCTCTGCATCGGTTTATTTATTGTATTTGCACTGGCTTCTGAGTTTCTGGATGAATCCAGTAATACGCAAGTACAGCTTTCGAATTGTGTGGAAAAACCTTCTTTTTCCGGCAACCTTTCGGTAGACATTGAGTATCTATATGATGATGGTTCGCCCAATGATGGTGCATTCGGACGTTTAGTGATCACTGAACAATTAGTGGATGATACATCTGGTTGCCATTATATCACCCAGCAACGTTTAAGAGTAGATTTTACGACTAACAACCAGGGGAAATACACTGTTACTAATATTCCATTCATTCATCACAATGCGGAGGACTTATTCAGGATTGATGTGGATTTCCCGACAGACCGGGAAGATGATTACCAGGGATTTCAACAGGTAGAAGTGCTCAAGTACACAGACAGTCATTGTATCATTCACCACAAAGATCCAAAGCCATTATGAAAAAATATCTGACACTGCTTTGTATAGCACAAGTTTTTATTTTACCATGCACAGGACAAAATTTTGTCTATCAATCCAATTCCCCATTTGGTATTAAAACGATGAATGCAGCTGGCAAGAGACCTGCCCAAACGATTTCCTTCCATGATTATGATAACGACGGTGATCTGGATCTTTTCATCACCGGTCTTGACTCCATTGACAACGTCAGTAATCTGAAATGGGAAAATTTCCACTTCTTCATAGAGCTACAGAGGAATACAGGGGATGCTCACCATCCTCAGTTTGGAGACAGGGAATCCATATTCGAAGACTTCCCATATCCGGTCGGATATTTTTTCGCAAGTCCCGGAGATCTCAATGATGATCACAAGACTGATTTTATCACCAGCTCTTCGATCGATTACATAGGCAATGAAACAATGTCTATGCTGATCAATAGTGGCATATCAGGTCCGGGTCAATTTGAAGAAACGACATTTCGGGACATGGGATTGTTAGACAATGTTCCTGAAAGTTTATTCATCCCGACACTGACAGATCTTGACGGTGACGGTGATCTCGACCTGATGACCAGCGGTTTTAAATCTGCTTACGGAGTGGAGGATGGCCCGAATGTGCCGTTCTTTTTTTATGCAAGGAATGCAGGAAGTATCCATCAGACTGCTTTTGAAGGTTGGTATAAAAATCCTTATGGATTGGAGCCTGACACTCTCGGTGAAATTCTTACGAGCGGAGATATCGATAATGATGGGGATATTGATTTTATAGGATCACTCATCAATATTCCAGCGGATTCAGTCAATTTCCTATCCGTTCACATCAACACACCCGGTCCAAACGGGAAGCCTTTCTTTTCTATAGAATTACGATCTCCATTCGGTTTGCCTACAGTCCATGGAGAATCTCAATTGTTATTTCCTACGCTCGCAGATATGGATGGAGATAGCGATCTTGATTTATTTGTATTTAATGGAAATGCCCAAAGTGCAGTGTTGCAGTATTTTGAGAATACACTTTGCGCCGGACCTGTTACTCAAGTCGTGAATGCCACTATTTGCGATGGCGATGTGTATGAGATAGGAAATGAAATTTTTTCAAATCCTGGTGCATATACAATTCATTTAACAACCGCAGGAGGTTGTGATAGTATAGTCGAACTTAATCTCGTAACAGATATTGTCGATCCATCCGTTTTCATCAATGATCATACGTTGATGGCAGCACAAGTCGGAGCCACCTATCAATGGTTTGATTGTGATTCAGGACAACCTATCTCTGGTGCTGTCGGCCAGACTTACGAAGTCACCACTACAGGCAATTATGCAGTATATGTCACTGATGCATTCGGATGTACAGTGCAATCAATGTGTCTCAATATCATCATCAGTGGTGTAAAGGATGTATTGGCTGATGCGATTTCATTTTATCCAAACCCAACAACAGGAATCGTTAACATCGAAAATAAATCATCTTATCCGGTCGGTGAAATTATGGTGATAAATCTTTCCGGACAGGTGATGAGTGATATCAAACTGGATGGTAATAATACTGTGGATCTCTCTTCACTTGGAGCCGGTCTCTACATCATTAAAGCGAAAATCAATGGATATGAGGTCATGAAGAAGGTGATTGTCTTCTGATGATAATTAATCAGAGATCAAGTAATCTGGTGATCTGGTGATCTGGTGATCTGGTGATGAAGTGATCTGGTGATGGAGTGATCTGGTGATGGAGTGATCTGGTATTTATAAAAAATATAAATTAATAAAAAACCTTCTCTCTAACAATTCTCAACACATCTCCGAGGTTAATCCATTTTCCGATTTCAGTGGAGGGGATGTAACAATTGACTGTCAGGTAATAATGATGGCCATATTCTTTCAGTGTAGACCATGAGGGTAGGGTTGCGGCACGATGTTTTGCAAATGACTTTGGAAAAGCATGAGTGACTTCTCCGGTTTCCGAATCGCGTGTGGGGACAACACATCTGGCACGCGGCCTCATCCCGATGCTCGTCACATCCCCTACTGTGAATTCAATTCCTCTGCCTTCGTGGGAAAATAAATGGTCTTCCCAGAAGGCATCGACACCATCGATTTCAAGTGTTGCCCTGAATCGTCTTCTGGTTTCTTCTAAAGACATGTTGGTAAACCAGGTTGAAACTTCTTTCAATGTTGAAGTAGAAAGTATAGTGACCCCGGCGATATCCGGTATGTCCATAAATCGTCCGGTTTTATCCTGTTTGAAAAAGACTTTTTTACCAAAATAATCGCTCAGATATGCTTCCAGTTCTCCTTTTTCTTTTTGCAGGTGAAATTGTCTCCAGGTGGATTCATCCATGGGTCGAAATGAAATGATTTCGTTTTCAACATCCATATTAGATCTCAGGGTGTGAACTAATGAATTTGATTTGCCATTGACGAAATTTCCTTTTTCATCGATGATGGCATATTCTCTGTCATGCCATAGACAACCTCCTTCTGTGACCATTGCTTTATGCAACGAGATACTGTCAAGCGACTTTACAGGATAGATTGTGATGTTGTTGATGAAAGGATCAGATGGCATAAGTTGTGGTCAGGGGCATCAAAATGCATACCTTATTATAAAAGTAAAAGAAACTATTTAGCACAGCTTTCAAAAAAAAGCCCCGGATCTCTCCAGGGCCTTCACTACTCCACAAATCTTGCCACATTACGAATTGAGGTCCGTTACTTTGAGGAATTTCTCCGAACTGGTCATGGAG
>JBATMM010000364.1:0-2964 GCA_049289835.1 Saprospiraceae bacterium
GAGATCAATCAGAAAGTACACGTCGTTGTACTTGATTTTGATGAGAACAAAAAGAGAATTTCACTTGGTCTCAAACAATTACAACCACATCCATGGGATGTCGTCAGTGATACCATCAAATAAGGCAGTATCGTCAAAGGTAAGATTGTCAATGTCGAAGATTACGGAGCTTTCCTTGAGATCACACCGGGCGTAGAAGGTTTGATCCACGTCTCCGAAGTAAGCTGGAGCAATCAACCGATACATGCCAGAGATTACTTTACTGTAGGCCAGGAATATGAAACTAAAGTGGTAACCATCGATCGCGAAGAGCGCAAGATGTCATTGTCACTGAAGCAACTGACTCCGGATCCATGGGGAGAAATCGAACAGAAATATCCAGTCGGTAGCAACCATGTCGGCCGTGTACAAAACCTTACACCATATGGTGTATTTGTAGAGTTACAGGATGGCATCGGTGGTATGGTACATATTTCTGACCTGTCATGGACTAAACGATTTGCACATCCATCTGAATTTACGAAAGTAGGTGCTGATCTTCCTGTGATGATCCTTGATATCGATCGTGAAAACCGTAAGCTTTCATTAGGACATAAACATGTCGAAGAAAATCCATGGGATACATTTGAGAATGTATTCCCTGTAGGATCTTATCACGAAGCCACAGTGATGAAGCGTGATGATAAAGGAGCTATCGTTCAATTACCTTATGGTCTTGAAGCATTTTCACCATCACGTCATCTACGCAAGGAAAATGGTAAGCTTGCTGAGGTAGACGAGACATTGACATTCAAGGTGATTGAGTTCAACCGTGATGACAAGCGTATCATGGTTTCACATCTCCGATATCTTGAGGATATCCAGCGTGAAGCAGAGGAAGTCGTAAAAGATGATCGTCGCAAACAAGGTCAGGAAATAAAACAAGCCGTCAAAGAGCAGCAGGGCAAGTATGAGCCAACTACACTCGGAGATATGGCTATGTTTTCACAATTGAAAGAGCAATTAGCTGATGCAAAAGGCAAGAAAGCCGTAAAAGATGCTAAGGATGCCAAAGATGCAGAAGTTGCTGCTGAAGAAACATCACCTGAGGTTGTGGAAGAAGCTACACCTGAAGTTGTCGAAGAAACGACTTCTCCATCTGTAGAGGAAACAACTGCTGCAGAAGAAGTTGCTGCTCCTGTAATGGAAGAGGAAGTTACTTCAGCTCATGAAGAAGTTGCAGAAGAAGTTGCAACTGAGACTGAACCTGAAGTTTCTCCTGTAAAAGAAGAGAAGGCACCAAAAGTTAAAGCTGCAAAAGCGAAAAGTGATGGTGACGATCTCAAGATCATCGAAGGCATAGGCCCTAAGATCGAAGAGATCCTTCATGCTGCAGGGATTGATAGTTTCGCCACACTGGCTTCAAAGACTGGTGATGAAATTCGTGAAATTCTTCTTGCCCAGGGTAGTCGATTCAAAATGTTTGATCCTACGACTTGGCCAGAGCAATCAGCTTTAGCTGCTGCCGGGAAGATGGACGAATTACAGGTACTGAAAGATTCATTGCAGGGAGGAAAGAAATAATTTTCTCTTTAAGATGAAATGATAAAAAAAACGCTCTGCACATGCAGGGCGTTTTTTGTTTTATTAATGTACCACCAGTGCATGACTACTTTATCCTAAATTACAGGACCAATCCGTTACACATGATGGAAGTATGTCAGAAAAAAAGATTTCCCATATTGCACTCTTTGTTTTTATCCTGATTTGGATAGTCTTTAAATGGATCTCTTTAAGCCTACCCTATTTTTGGGACGAAGCATGGTCTTACATACCCGCAATCTCTGATATGGGGGGACACCAACCATGTTTAATTCCGGGATGCATTGAAACAGAATTGTATCGGGGTCACCCTCTGTTTTTTTATTTTCTTTCATCGGCGTGGATGAAATGGATAAGCGGATCTCTTTGGTCTATGCATTTTTTTGCACTATCCATTTCCATCATATCGATCATCTCCTTTTACAGATTGTTATCGCTGGTATTGTCACCATACTGGTCATTGGGTGGCGTAGCGCTATTGATCCTTCAGGAAGCATTTTATGTTCAATCCTCATTTGTACTGCCGGAGGTATTGATATTGCTTCTGATGCTGGAAAGTCTGCGAAGCTATTTGAATGGATCAAAGTTTAACTTTCTGATCGCAGCTGGTTTGCTCGGCATCACAAAGGAAATCGGGGTGGTGATTATCTTATCGTTTGCATTATTCCATTTAGGCAAAGAAAAAGGAATCAGATATCGGTCGTACTGGGTATATGGTTCAATACTGCCTGCAGTCATTTATTATGTTTTACAAAAAATAAAGCTGGGATGGTTTTTCTATCCACTCCATCTGGATTTAATGGATATATCATTCCGATCATTATACAGTAAGGCAGATATAATCTTAAAATTTATCTTTTTCGAACAGGGGCGAAAAGCACTATTGGTTATAACGGGCATTGTCCTTATTGCAAATTTATTCTTGCGTGACACCCGGAAATATTTGCTTTCATTTATAGCGATCATCGCATTGTCCATCTTTCTGTATATCCAGGAAAATATATTTTCCCTGATTATTTATCTCTTGCTAATACTATATCATGGCAGGAAATTAATAGCTCTTACAAGGATGGAGAAAGATCTTTTTTTGTTGATTGGAATTTTATGTTTCGCCTGTTTTACGTTTTCCATTACTAATTTTTTAATGTTGCGATATTTGCTTCTGTTTTTACCAATGATGATCCTGGTCTTCATGATCATAACACAAAAAATAACACCTAAGCAGCTCTTTTATTCATCTGCTCTTTGCATTATTTTAATTTTAAATTTCGCATGGTCATTTCATATTAATTACACAAAAAAGGAATGGCACGATGATGCAGGTATTAATTATCTCAACATTGTCCGCGTTCACCAACAGGTTGTTAAATATTGTGAAGAAGA
>JBATMM010000365.1:0-4433 GCA_049289835.1 Saprospiraceae bacterium
CTTGGCCTTTTTGGTACAGAAAAAATAAATGTCCTCAAATTAAATATAGCCCTTAACAATTTCAAATAACATTCATCATGAAAAAACTAATACTACCGATCATGCTTTTGATAGCCTACACTCTGAATGGACAGGTAGATTCAACTGCATCACCTCTTACATTCACAGGATATGCTGAAGTGTATTACGCTTATGATTTCAACCAACCTGATAATCATGAACGTCCCTCCTTTTTCTACAATTTCAACAGGCATAATGAAGTGAATCTGAATCTCGGGTTTATTAACGCGAATTACACTACATCTAATCTTCGTGGAAATTTGGGATTGATGGTGGGAACATGGGCTCAGTATAATTCATCTGCGGAACAGGGATTGCTGAAGAATGTATGGCAGGCAAATGTTGGCGTAAAATTGTGTAAGGAGAAAAATTTCTGGTTAGATGCCGGTATTTTCCCATCCCATATTGGTTTTGAAAGCCCAATCGGAAAAGCTGATGATGCACTTACTCGTTGTATAATGGGTGATAACACGCCAAGTTGGGAAAGTGGGGTAAAGATTGGTTATACAACTGACAATGGGAAATGGTTCCTCTCGGGTATGGTCATCAACGGATGGCAACGCATTGCCCGAGTCGATGGCAACAATACGCCGGCTTTTGGAACTCAAATAACGTATACGCCAAGTTCAAAATTCGCTTTGAATTATAGTACTTTTATTGGTAGTGACAAGCCTGATGTCTTCAGACAAATGCGATACTACCATAATTTCTTTGCATTGCTCAATCCAACGGATAAATTAAGGATCACACTTGGTTTTGATTATTGCATGGAGCAAAAGAGTAAAGGCAGTAGTGAATTTAATAACCTATTAAGTCCGGCGGTTCTTGTCAGATTAGCTCTAAATGACAAATGGTCGGTAACCGGCCGGGGCGAATATTATGCCGATGAAAATGGAATCATCATTGCTACAGGAACACCGAACGGTTTTAAGACTTCATCTTTTTCATTAAACCTTGATCGTAAAATCGGGGATAATGCAATGTGGCGGATAGAAGGGAGAATGCTGAATAGTAAGGATAAAATATTTAATGATGAAGGTAAAGCTGTGAATACGAATACAACAGTCACCACATCACTGGCTATTTCATTTTAATGTCTGAAGAAGAACATAAGGAACAAAATGTGGAGCATTTTCTTGATCTGATACGCAAATCACGGCGTGGTAAGTTTAAGATTTATATTGGCATGAGTGCGGGGGTTGGAAAAACCTATCGTATGCTGCAGGAAGCACGTGCCTTGCTCAAAAATGGAATTGATATAAAAATAGGGTACATTGAAACACACGACCGGCAGGAAACCCATGAACTTTTAGAAGGCCTGCCGGTCATCCCTCGAAGAAAACTTTTCTACAAAGGAAAGGAGTTAGAAGAATTGGATGTGCAGGCTGTAATCAATCTTCGACCTGAAGTCGTCATCGTTGATGAATTAGCCCATTCCAATATAGAGGGAAGCAAAAACGAAAAGCGATGGCAGGATGTGTTGGAAATTCTCGAAGCCGGAATAAATGTTATTTCTGCTGTGAACATTCAGCATATTGAAAGTCTGAATGAAGAAATCAAAACCATCACAGGCATTGAGGTTGCAGAACGTATCCCTGATAAAGTATTGGCATTAGCCGATGAAGTGGTGAATATCGATTTAACTGCTGATGAACTGATCATGCGGTTGAAGGAGGGGAAGATATATCATGCCGAGAAGATACAGACAGCGCTCAATAATTTTTTCAAGCCTGAACACATTTTGCAATTGCGTGAACTGGCTCTGAAAGAGGTGGCATCACAGGTAGAACGTAAAGTGGATATTGAAGTGCCCAGAAACGTTGCACTGCGTCATGAGAAATTTATGGCCTGCATCAGCAGCAATGATATCACGGCAAAAAATATAATCCGCAAAACCGCACGACTGGCGAGCTTTTACAATGCACAATGGTTTGTGGTTTATATTCAAACACCGGATGAAAGTGCGGACAATATTGCCTTAGACAAGCAAAGACATCTGATCAATAATTTCAAGTTAGCCACTGAATTGGGTGCCCAGGTCATCCGGGCACAAAACAAAAATGTTCCAGCAGCCATCATGGAGGAGGCCAAAAAACATAATATCACTACGGTTTGCATTGGCAAACCACACATCAACCTATTCAAGGTTATTCTGGCCACCAATATGTTTAATGAATTAATTAAAAACCTATCCTCTTCGGATATTGACCTTATAATCCTATCATGACATGCGTATCAAAGCTAAATTGAGCTTAGGTGTAGGATTTCTTTTTTTCCTGATCACCTTATTGATTGTGGTGAGTGTCTTGTTTATCAATCAATTGACTAATGCCACTCAGAATATTCTTGTAGCCAATTACAACACCATTGACTATGTGCGTCAGATGTTAAATGTACTTGATGAAGATTTGTCCACTGAAGCGAGCATTTTAAAATTTGAGGATAACCTGTCGAAACAGCAAAAAAACATTACCGAGATCGGAGAACAGGAACTTACAAATCAGCTGGCAAAGGATTTTCAAAAACTTAAATCAAGTCCGGATGACAGAATGCTTTATATCAACATTCGTAAGGATCTGACGGATATAATGCTCCTGAATATGCAAGCTATTCAACGCAAAAGTTCTGTTGCTGAGAAAACAGCTACAACGGCTTCATCTGTATTAGCCGTAACCGGAACGTTGTGTTTTATTTTGGCTTTTACCCTTCTTTTGAATTTGCCGGGAAGTATAGCTAACCCTATCAAAGAATTAACGGAAAGCATAAAAGAAATTGCGGCAAAGAACTATTCCCAACGGGTGCATTTTGAAGGCCATAATGAATTTGGAGAATTGGCCAAATCATTTAATACCATGGCTAAGAAACTGGAGGAATATAACAACAGTAACCTTGCAAAATTAATGATGGAAAAGAAGCGTATCGAAACGCTGATTAATAATATGCATGATCCTATCATTATACTTGATGAAGACAAAAGAATCATTTTTATCAATGATGAGGCGATGAAAATAGCCGGATTAAAACCGGAGGAGACCATTGGTAAAAAGGCATTGGATATCGCGGTGCATAATGATTTGATTCGATCTCTTATCCAGTATTTAACAATTCCTCCTGCTGGTTCCTCACAGGTGGAAGGAAAGCCTCTGAAAATATTCGCAGATAATAAAGAGAGTTACTTTAGCAAGGAAATTATCGGGATTGAAATAACACCAACCGCGGAAACTGTTTCAAAGCACATCGGGGATGTCATTCTGTTAAAAAACATCACTCCTTTTAAAGAAATAGATGTAGCCAAATCTAATTTCATAGCCACTGTATCCCATGAATTGAAAACTCCGATCTCCTCGATCATGATGAGCATTCAATTATTAGAAAATGATAAAACAGGTAATATAAATCCATCCCAAAAGCAACTGATTGAAAGCATAAAGGATGATAGTACAAGATTATTGAAGATCACAGGTGAGTTACTCAATATGTCACAGGTTGAGACCGGTAATATACAACTGTCGATACAACAAAGTAACCCTACGAGTATCCTGAATTATGCTTTAGATGCGGTGAAGACACAAGCAGAACAAAAAAAGATTCAGATAAAGGTAAATGTAGAAAAAGACATCCCCAATGTGCGGGCTGACGAGGAAAAAACGGCCTGGGTATTAATCAATTTATTGACCAATGCCATTAATTATTCTCCGGAACTTTCAGATGTGATCGTGACGATAGCCCGGGATAATGGAATCGCTCAATCATCGATCAAATTTTCTGTTCAGGATTTTGGGAAAGGGATTGACAGCAAGTATAGAGACAAAATATTCGACAGGTATTTTCAGGTTCCGGGAAGTCATAAGACAGGTTCGGGTCTGGGACTTGCTATAAGTAAAGAATTTATCGAAGCGCAGGGAGGGAGGATTGAGATGGAAAGCGAAGTGGGAATGGGAAGTAAATTTACACTTACACTGAATAAAGCTGATATAGCCCCTGGCGCATAAAGGAGAACTCTTTTTTGCCTCTGGCTCTTAAAGGGGAATTCATTTTGCCCCTGGCCCCTAAAGGGGAACGCATTTTGCCCCTGGCCCCTAAAGGGGAACCCATTGAATCAAATTGTAAAAAAAAGACTGTACAAGCCGAAGTTTGTTTTGGGCCCCAAATAAATGTCTGAAGCGCCTGACACACTTTTGGTAATCCTCTTGTCCCGGTTAGGATTCCTGTATCTACCGTGAGATACATGAAGTGAGGCCCGCCCTACTAGTGTATCAAATACAATCCCCAATGTTTGTCATGTTGAGCCAAAACAGCGGAGGGCTTGTAGCAGTCTATAATCTTTCTACTTTTTGAAAGTAACTGATTAAAGATAAATGCATTTGTTTTTG
>JBATMM010000366.1:0-10757 GCA_049289835.1 Saprospiraceae bacterium
GTACGGACAGGTCGCGACCTGTCCGTACTCTTATAAAAAATTTAATCTACCTGCATAAGGGTTGAAATGAAGATGCTATGAAATCTATTTATCTCCCAAATTCTCCATTTGCATAAAGAGTGCTTTCACTTCAGTCGCTTCTTCAGGTTTCATTCTGCCGGCTAAGATCAGACGAACTTCTCTTCTTCTTCCTGCGCCATCAAAAAGAATTTTTTCTTCCGGAGTTTCGGGTATGACATGAGGTACTTTGCGCGGACGGGAAGTTCTGGCATCCAATGCAACGAATGTCATATACGCATGATTAGATTTTTCAAGATCAGCTCCGAAAGCGGAAGTGGTAAATACTTCAAGATAAAGTTCAACAGATGTATGAAATGCCCTGGTGACCTGGGCTTTAATGGTGATGACATCACCTAATCGAATAGGTTTTGAAAAAGAAACACTGTCTACTGAAGCGGTCACTACGTGGGCCCCACAATGTCGTGCACCACAGATACCTCCGGCAATGTCCATCCATCGCATCAGGTTTCCTCCCATTAAATTGCCTAATGGATTCGTATCATTTGGCATGATCAATTCAGTCATCGTTGTCCGGCTGTAACTGGGCGGACGTTCTTCAGGTGTATTCATGTTTAATGTTTCTAAATTGATTGGCTAAAGCCAAAAAAAAATAATTACTGCACCCCCGGCCTAAAGGCCGAGGCAATTGAAAATGTCATCTACATACGGTAATCATTTTTGAAAACTATTCTGTACGGACTAGAGCCTCCATCACCGGAGCTGGAAAAAGTGATTCCATTAATCCCATTTGATCCTTATTGATTTCTATGAGATACCATTGATTGTTATTTTGAATAGCAATCATTGAGATGGTCACAAGAATAGTATATTGTTTTCCTGTTTCATCCCATTTTACATTTTCTTTCCCGTATGAAGTCTGAAATTGTTCGGTCATTCCGCTGATCGCTTTAGGTGCATCATATATACTTCCTTCAGTGATCTTCACAGTCAGATCGCCGGTATAATCTACTTTCACAAAAGTTTCATTTCCTTCGACAACAGGTTCGGCAGATGCCTTAAACTTTATGTTGCTCCTGGTGAATGATAACCCATCCTGCTCCATGCTTGTCATGAGATCAACGAGATCCTGTTTTGGGACCTGGGTAAATAATTTAGGATACATCAGATCAAAAGCCTGATCCCATTTTTTCTGATTTGACAGCTCTACGAAAGCATCGAATTTTTTCTGAATATCCGGATTGACTTTTATCTGTGCTGTTAAAGTCAAAGAAATGAGAATGGTTGAAATAGCGATAAAGAATTTAGCGATATACATTATACATTATTTAAAATGGTGGATTCTTTGGAAATGTGGATCGGAGGGGAAGCAATATCAAGGTGAAAAACCAGACCAAACTCCCTGGTAACCTCTTGCTTAATTTGATGCAAATCTACATTTTTCCCCAGCAGACTACTTAATGAGCACACACTTTTATCCGGATCTGAAATTCCGCAGGGAATAATGTGATCAAAATAAGATAAGTCTGTATTGATATTAAATGCAAAACCATGCATGGTCACCCATCGACTGAGATGAACGCCAATCGCACAGATCTTTCTGGCCTCAGTATCAGAATCTATATTGTTGACCCAAACTCCTGTGTATGAAGGATTTAAAGCACCTTCAATACCATACATTCCAAGTACATTGATGATGACCTGCTCAAGACTTCGCACATATCGATGCACATCTGTAAAGATTAAATCGAGGTCAAGAATCGGATAGCCTACCAGTTGTCCTGGCCCATGAAAGGTGATGTCTCCTCCCCGATTGATTTTAAAATATTCAATCTGGTATTCTGACAACTCATGGTTATTGATCCTGAGATTTTCTTCAGAACCACTTTTCCCTAAAGTGAAAACCGGAGGATGCTCGCAAAGCAGGAGATAATGATGCTGAACATTTGGATAACCTGCTCTTTTATTGTCAATCAGCTCTTTATGTAAACTTGTCTGAAGGTCCCACGCCTCCTTATAAGGCATAAGCCCAAGATCAAGCACTTTCAATAATCCTCCAACGGCTTCATTCATAATGCAAAGGTAAACCATCCGCTAAACGAATGAAGTGGCATAATTCGTTCACAATGCCTGTCTGATAACGGATTAAGTCATAACTTTAGGTCGCCAACCACCCCTTTACGATTTCTCCTTGTCAATATCATGCTTATCGTGGCATCGTATTTGTTCATAAAACAGTGAGATGTAACGACATCTCTTCATCTTTCATTTAAATCATTTACTCCATGAGAATTCTTATACTTTTTATTGGAATGCTCTTTATTCGTTTTTCCACCCAGGCACAACCTGCGCCGGATTTTACAGTCACAGATTCCAAAGGCCATGTCCGTCATCTCTATGCTGATTTTCTCAACCAGGGTAAAACTGTTCTGATCGAGATTTTTTTCACCACATGTCCTCCATGCAATTCTATAGCCCCTTTAATGCAGCCACTCTATGCGGACTGGGGCAGTGGCAATAATGATGTAGAGTTCATAGAATTGTCGAATAAAAATTTTGATACGGATGCGCTTGTCAATGCATACCAGGCTAATTATAACGAAACATTTATTGGCGTAGGTAAAGACGGAGGTAGCTTAGCGGCAGTGATTCCTTATCAAAATGGGACATACGGGACCTTCTTTGGTACACCCACGTTTATTGTCATATCGCCGAATGGAACCGTCAACTTTGGTGTAAGCGGCTCAGGAAATCAAGCCACAATCAATGCCATCGATGCAGCTCTGACAGCTACAGGAGCTCAAAAGCCCGGTCAGATCCCGATTGCACCTGATTTTACGGTGACAGACATTGATGGCCAGGCTCATCATCTTTATGCAGATTTACTCAACCAGGGAAAAACTGTAGTACTTGAGATTTTCAATTCGACCTGCTCTCAGTGCGCTACGATCTCACCGCTTGTTCAGACTTTATATCAGGATTGGGGAGTTGGAAATTATGATGTTGAATTTATTGAGCTGACTGATAAGAATACTGACACAGACGCAATACTTCATACTTATCAGGAAACTCATGGTGAAACATATGTAGCTGTGAGTAAAGACGGAGGAAGTATACCTGCTGTGATTCCGTATCAGGACGGAACTTTTGGACCTCCATCAACCGATCCGGTATTTGTGGTCATCGCTCCGAATGGTACTGTCCAATATAATGTCCACGGTTCAAGCAACATCGCCACCATTGATGCGATTGATGCTGCAATAGTTGCTACGGGAGCTCAAAATCCAACATTATCCACACAGGCACCTGATTTTACAATTACAGATTCTCATGGACAAATCCATCATCTATACTCTGACTATCTTAATCATGGTAAATCGGTCCTGATAGAAGTATTTTATACTACCTGTCCTCCATGCAATTCGATAGCCCCATTGATGGAACCATTCTATCAGGAATGGGGAGCCGGAGATCATGATGTTGAATTTTTTGAATTGTCAGACAAAAACTTTGATACGAATACGCTGGTCAATGGATATCAGACAACCTATGCTGAAACTTTTATTGCTGCAGGTAAAGATGGCGGAAGTCTCACTGCAGTCGCACCTTACAAAAGTGGACAATTCGGTCCCTGGTATGGAACACCTACATACATCGTCATCGCACCCGACGGTTCAATGCAATACAATGTGGATGGGGCTAATAATCAGGCAACAATCGCTGCAATAGATGCTGCACTACTGGCAACCGGTGCGGTGAAACCACCGCCTGCTGAAAGCCCTGTATCCGTCATAGGTCAGGTCCAGTTTTTACAAGGAAGTGCAGGAGTCGGAAATGCCTATGTACAACTATTGAATGGTGCAGGCAATGTCATGGTGCAAGACACTACAGATGCCAACGGCAGTTTTAACCTGCAATATTTATTGAGTCAATCCCAGCCTGATTGGAAAATCGGGGTTGTCAAAAATGGGCTTCCACTTAATGGCGTCAATGCGATTGATCTTGTAAAAATTCAAAAGCATATTTTATTTCTTGACACGCTGGATTCGCCTCTCAACAAATTAGCTGTTGATGTGAATAATTCCGGAACTATATCATCATTGGATGTCGTGACAATCCTAAAACTTATACTGGGTAAAACTCAAAACTTTCCGGACAATAAAACATGGATAGTTCTTCCTGCTGACACAGATTTCGGACCACCTTCTTCACATAATGTACCCACTATATCGAGTACAACTATTCCTTTATCAGAAATCGCAAGTGGTGCACGACTGCCCAACTTCATCGCCGTTAAAAGGGGAGATGCTAATGGAAGCGCCAACCCCGGACAATAAAAAAGAGGTGATCAAATCCATAATCACCTCTTTTTTCTTTTGTGAATTATGTTTTAATTCAATTTTGCGGCCCAGCCCTGTATTGCTGAATTTATTTCTGTTTTATTTTCTTCATAGTAGGTGTCTTTTTCATCGGCCAGACCGATCTCAGCGGATTTTGTACCACTCGCTACTGCAGAAGTAAAATCACCTTTTCTGGCTTCAACTTTCGCGCGGATATACCAATTCCAACTATTGCTCATTCTATCAGTGGATTTCTTTATCCAATCTAATGCCTGGTCAACATTACCATCTGAATCAAGCATAAATTGAGCACCTTTAGCGTAAACTTCCCATTTTTTTTCTTCAGGAGAGGCATCAAGAGCATTCATAATATTGGCCATGGATTGTTCCATTACATCCGTTTTGAATCTCATATAAAGACGCATTTTTTCCCAGGCAAGTTTTATATATCCCATGTCTGCCTTCATATCATTGATCGTATATGTCAGGCGTTCCTGCATCCCTTCATTCATCTTAGGTACCACAGTGAAACGTAAAGCATCATCAGCTTCCTTATAATCATACGCTCCCCACTGGTCAGCCTTTTTGTTGAAGATCACTGTCCATTCAGTTTCACCCGGAATAAAAAACAAAGAATATTTCCCTGCCTTTAAACTCTGGCCTTCAATATTGACATCTGTGCTGAATTCCACTGTTGTAGCTTCATTTGCTCCGGCCCGCCAGACTACATTGTAAGGAACTAATCCACCCCAGATCACTCTTTCTTTCACTGCCGGTGCACCGTAATGAACTTCGACATTCGTCAATCCTATGGTATAACCGACTGAAGCTTTCGGACTAATACGTGGTAATACAATATCCTGAGCATGTATTAAACCAGCTGCACTCAGCATGGCATATAAAACAAGAAAAAATGGCTTTTTCATCTGTCTTCTGATATTTGGTAAGGGAATGATTTGGCTTGAAAACGGGGAATTATGATCGTGCATCTACGTTGCTCTAAAGAAAATCAAAACTCTCTCTGTCAAAGCAACATTCTAAAACGGCTAATTTCCAATAAAACGCACTCAACCTGTGTTTGGTATACAGTCAGGCAGGCCCTTTATCATAAAATTAACAATTGTCTGGTTCAAAATGTGATGCGAGGGGAGTTAGAATTAAATTTTAGGTGTACTGAAATGGATAGCAATGAATATCATCGCCAGTTTCATCGCCATGCTCACATCTTCAGGTAGATTGTCATTGACAACCCAATCTCTGGGATCACTAGCCCAATACGTATTTACTTTAAATAAATCTTCACCTCCTGAATCCATCAACCATTCATCTCGCTGATTAGCATATTTCGTTCCCCAGTTATACTGGTGCTTTCCATCATTCAGTTTCCAACGGTTAAATACATTGGGCCATGTGGTTCTTGCATTCACTGTATAATCACCGCACCGGATCTCCCACAAGTTGGGATCATCTTTCCATTTTTGTTCGACAGTAGCTACGACATCTCCAATGCGAATATCCCATTCAGTCCAATCATTACGGAAAGCCCAACGCATACGCAATTCCCCTTCGATATCATCATTGTCCGTCTTGATGACCCATTCTTTGAATGAATCATCGTACCGCGTCCCTAATCCAATGATAGATTGAGCTAAAACCTGACCAGGTGCATTGATCAGAAAAACGAGAACCAAAAGGATTCCTGATTTGAATTTATTATATACTCCAGGCAACATCTTCAAATCTTTATATTGATTTATTTGATGATTTTATATAATTCATCTATGTTGCAATTAGTACCAATCATATCCACAAGAATCCGGTTGTTATAAATCACAGTCAGATTAGCTGAGTGCGAAGCGGAATTGTATTTTTCATCAATCTTGTTGCCATCCAGAAGAATTGACTTCTCATACCCGTCACCTCTTATATTCTGAAATTGCATTGCTGACCAGGGAGCCAATGTCATCAAATAAATTGAATCCTTCCCTGCATCCGTTATGGTAACGTAAAGCATTTTACCATTAGTCTTATAACTGGCTTCTGTCGTTGATACCATATTGTCCTTTTGTTTTACCTTTTTACCTGTAAGGGACATTCTGTTTAAATCCATAAGGCTTGGCGTCAATATGTTTTTGATCTGGAGAGTATCAAGCACTTCTCCGCTTTTAAGTGAAGCGATGGCTTTTAGAAAAACGGATTTATTCAAAGCACCATTGCCGGCTACTTCTACAGAACTCGTTTGATCAGCTACTGCAGTGCTTCCATCAGCTACTTTTTGAGTTGTATCATTCTTAGAATTGCAATAGCTAAATTGAATACAGGTGTAAAGCAGAATAAATAGTCTCAAATATTTCATTTCGTAAGGATTTTAATTTGTACCAAAGCAATGACCTGCCAAGCATTCGTATGTTGCCAGGCATTGCAAAACATTCGTATCTGATTTTTTTACTTTAAAATGGAAGATCATCAAAAGAAGATCCATCATCTCCATTAGCTGTGGGGGCGGAGGTCGGAAAGTCTCCTGCAGGCTGACGGCTTTTAGTCTCGCTTCCTGCTGCTTCCACTCGCCAGGCCTGGAGATTGGTAAAGTATTTTCCCTGCCATTCTCTCCCACGCAAATCAAAATAAACTTTGATATTACTGCCTTCTGCTATCGGATCGATGATTTCGCATCGGTCCTGGACCAGCTGAAACTTAATGTGCTGTGGGTATTGACCTTGTTCAACAAGGATAACAAATTCCCTGGTCTGGAAAGTACCAGATTTTTGCTCCATATCAAATTTCTTGTGGAGCTTACCTTCAACTTCGTACGACATTTTGATATTGTTTTAAGTGGTGATTAATATGCTTTTGCAAATAAAACTCTTCCTTCTGATTTTTTACCTGTCAGAATACATTTTCCTTCTTCCATTTTTCTGTCCAGGGGTATACAACGTATTGTGGCCTTTGTCAATTCCTTAATTTTCAATTCCGTTTCGGTTGTTCCGTCCCAATGTGCTGAAACGAATCCACCTTTTTTGTCCAGGATATCGGCGAAGGTGTCATAATCATCTGCTTCATAGGTATTTTCATGCCTGAATCTCAATGAACGCAACAAGAGGTTGTCTTGTATATGTTGCAAAAGATTTTCAACATAAGTGCCAAGACCTTCCAAAGGAACAAATTCTTTTTCCCTCGTATCTCTTCGAGCGACTTCAGCCTGATTTTTTTCAAGATCCCTTTGACCAATGGCTACTCTCACCGGAACACCTTTCATCTCATACTCAGCATACTTAAATCCTGGCCTTGATTTCTCGTCTGTATCATATTTCACAGAAATACCTTTAGCCTTTAATTCTTTCAAAAGTTTGTCTGCTACATCATTAATTAAAGGATCAGGTTTAGGCACAGGAATGATAACAACCTGGAGTGGCGCAAGTCTCGGAGGAAGTACTAAACCTTCATCATCGCTATGTGTCATAATCAAACCACCTATGAGACGGGTAGAAACTCCCCATGAGGTTGCCCACACAAATTCCTTCTGGTTATTCTCATTTAAGAATGTAACATCAAATGCTTTTGCAAAATTCTGTCCGAGAAAATGAGAGGTACCTGCCTGAAGGGAACGTCCATCCTGCATGAGTGCTTCAATGGTATAGGTATCCACAGCACCTGCAAAACGTTCGTTGACAGTCTTTACACCTTTGATCACTGGCATAGCCATGTATGATTCTGCAAAATCAGCATAGATGTCATGTATCATAAGTGATTCAGCTATTGCTTCTTCCCTTGTTGCATGTGCAGTATGGCCTTCCTGCCACAAGAACTCGGTAGTGCGGAGGAAGGGCCTGGTGCGCATTTCCCATCTTACCACATTTGCCCATTGATTGATCAATAAAGGAAGATCCCTATAAGATTGAATCCAGTCTTTGTACGTACTCCAGATGATCGTTTCAGATGTGGGCCTGACAATTAATTCTTCTTCCAACTTTGCATCCGGATCTACGATGAGGCCATTTCCATTGGGATCAGCTTTCAGCCGGTGGTGTGTGACCACTGCACATTCCTTTGCAAATCCATCAACGTGCTGCGCTTCACGGCTCAAAAAACTTTTTGGAATAAAAAGAGGAAAATAAGCATTGACATGGCCTGAATCCTTAAACTTCTGGTCCAGTATGGCGACCATTTTCTCCCAGATCGCGTAGCCATGGGGCTTGATGACCATACATCCCCTGACAGCAGAATTATCTGCAAGTCCGGCCTTCTTCACAATATCCAGATACCATTGGGAATAGTCCTGGGAACGAGGGGTTATTTCTTTTGCCATACTTTATTGCCATCCAGTAGCCTGGAATTCATTTAGTTAATTTCTTTTTAATGTTTCTAACCGTGAAACTTATATTCTTACCGGGACGTCTTATTGACAGGAATCGCCATAAAAGAGATGGCGAGATGAATTCAACTTTTAACAGCGCGGTGACAGGAATTTAAGCTCTTGTTAACTACATCGACCCCGCAAAAGTAATACTTTAGCAGTGGATGTTGAGAGTTTCCTGCCGACGGGCACCAATCAAATGCAAAAGATGAAAATGTACACCTTAAAATTTTACCTGATCGCTCTTGGATTCACGTTTGTGATCCCCGCAGTCAATGCTCAGTTTGATGATGTTTATTATGATCCTGACAATACAATGGTCGATAATAATTACAACATCAATGACTCAGATAGTAGTTATTCTTCACAAGATGATGTCACATACTATGACAACGATGAATACCAGTACTACGATGATTATGATTATTATTACTCATCGAGAATAAAAAGGTTTTACAGACCATCTTATGGCGCCGAATTTTATGATCCGTATTATGTTGATTCATACAACTACGATCCATTTTATAATGATTCATATTATTATCCGGGCGCTACAATCTATCTGAGTTTTGGCAATTCAAGCTATTGGGATTATCGCAACTGGAGAAGATGGAACAGATGGAATAGTTTCCATCATTTCAATAACTGGTGCCTGACACCGACAAACTATTATTACGCTTATAATAATTGGTGTTCACCGTCATCGAATTACTGGGGTGGATATAATGGCTATTATTCCTATTCGAATTATTATAACAATTACTATAACTCATGTCCGTTTCCTGTAAGTAATTATTACGGGATCACGCATTCTACTGTAACTAATGTCAATACTGGTGGTTCAAGAGGTACTTATTATGGCCCCAGGATAACCGGCAATACAGGTTCTTCTCCCAGAGGGCCAATAGCAAATCCCGGAATTGTTCAACCTACATATAAAGACAAAGATTCAGGTTTTACTAAATCAAATGACAAGCCTCGTGACGTTGCACAAGGCGTGAATAACGGACGAATTATTTCTCCTTCTCAAGGCTTGCCGGGAACAGAAAAAAGTCCAATTAATCAAACCGGTGGTAGAAATGATAATCCAAAAGGAGTACCTGTGGACAAGGAAATAAAAAGAGAAACCACAAGTACGACGCCAACACGTCCTGTATTCAGGCCATATCCTGCAAATGAAAAGCCTAATCCGGTTTCGAGCAAGCCAACATCTGACAAACCTGCATATACTCCTGAATCTCCTTCAAGAGATCGTTATTCACCGAGTCCTACACAGAACAGACCTGAAAGTAATCGGACAAAAGACAATAACAAACCATCCTACAATCCAACTCCAAGAGGTGGAAATGAAAGGCCAAGTTATACACCTCCACAAAGGAATAACGGGTCAGGAAATGACAGCAGACCTTCATCCTCACCGACACCGACACCCAGACATCAAGACAACAGAAGTAATGACAGACCAAGTTATTCTCCTCCGCAAAGGAATAATGATTCCGGAAGAAGCAATGACAGATCTAATGCTTCGCCATCAACAGGTAATCATAACTCTTCCGGTGGAGGAAGTAATCGTTCAGAACCATCAAGGAGTAGTTCTCCATCATCAGGCAGTAGTCCACGCGGCAAGGGGTAACACCTTCTGAATATCAGAAAATAGCACAACATTAAATATACTAAGACTGCACATCGAAGATCATTCGATGTGCAGTCTTTAAATCTATTCGATATGAAAAGGCACTTAATCTATGTTGTTTGTCTTTTGTCAATGTTGCCCATGTTATCAAAAGCACAGACGGCAACAGAAGCATACAGACTCTCTACTTCTGATCCAACCGGGACGGCACGAAACCTTGGTTCAGGAAACAGCATGTTTGCCATTGGGCCTGATTTTTCTGCCATAGGTTCTAACCCCGCAGGGCTTGGTGGCTATCGAAAAAGTGAATTTCTCTTCACATCAGACTTTGTGACAAGCCATTATTCTTCTGCATTTACAACTGACAGGTTTAATACAAGCACTGGCAACTATTCTAAATTCACTTTGCCAA
>JBATMM010000367.1:0-5604 GCA_049289835.1 Saprospiraceae bacterium
GTACGGACAGGTCGCGACCTGTCCGTACTATTATTTTTTATTTTATCAACCACATCACCGCATTAATATCATCACTTCCGCCATATTGTCTTGATAAGGCTTCTGAAAGGTTGGCACTATTAGTAGATATTTCATTAGATGGATATTGATACCTCATGGGTATGACACCACCATTACCGGATCCGGGACCTGCATCAAATGCAGGAATACCTGTTCTTCGCCATTGATAATAAGCCTGTAAACCGGAATTACGGGCAAAAGCAAGATACTTCTGCAGTAGGATTTGATTCAATCCATCCGCATTATTTCCTTTGTATTTCACAAGAGGTTGATTAAAATAATTTGCAAAACTGAAGTGAACAGTATATGGGATGTTACTGAAATCGACTGCCTGTATATTGACCACATTAGCGCCATCCGTTATCCCATAAAAACTCCACATCGCTGTGATTCCATTTTTATACCAGGTTTCGGCATCTCCTGTGATCCAACCACGATTGATAGCCTCCGCTACAGAAAAACAAACTTCAGGATAACTTAAGATAAAGGTTGGTTCAGCAGTATAGGTGGTATAGAAGTGGTGATAATTATATAAAGAGATTAGATGATCAGCGGATTGTGTGGCTAGTGCACTGATGTCATCACCTGATCTGCCGCCTGCATACGATTGATAAGAAGTATCACTGAAACCAAGTCCACGAGATGGTTCAGCAATGATCATTGCGCGAAGGTCATGAAGTTGACTAAGATTATTTAATAAAGTCGCTGCTATATTCAGACGACCTGCATTATTACCAAAATTACCCGGATTGTCAGGATAATAATTGTATGCGCTGTTATATACATACTGGAGATTATCCGCATTGCTTGTGAAAATCGGATATTCAGCAGGATTATTGATGATTTCGGCAAACTTCTGTTTGACATTAAGTTCAGCATCATCCGCATGTTTACTCAATTCTATCAGGACCCTCAATGTAAATGAGTTCACTACTTTCTGCCATTGGATAAGGGCGTCGCGACCGCTGGAACCATTGACAGGATTATTAAGACGTTCTTTATAATAGAAGTCACCTGAAAATTCAAGGAAGCCATTATTGATGAGCGTGGTCAATAATAAGTTAGCAGAATCAAGCCACACCAGTGATTGCTTAAAAATTTCTTTCTGCGCATCATATTTGGGAGATGGGTTATTCAATCCTTTCAAAGCCTCATTCATAGGCAGATCCCCCACCTTTTCAGTCATATCCACAAAGTAGAACGCTCGAAAAAATAATCCCAAAGCATGATAAGGATTATCATCAGTCCCTGCGAGTCTTCTCGCTTCTGCTTCCATGGCTTTTACATTTCGCAGTGTACCATACTTCAGACCGGCACTCCCACTCCAATACTGGTTGAGCCCATAATACGTATAATTGGAAATAATGAATTGACAGGCTTTATCTACATCTCCACCGGGTAAGACTGCCATATCATTTAAGATCGTGGGCAATATTAAACTGGGAGGTACCTGCAAAGGCAGATTATCATTAGTAGAATAGTCATCAAAATATTTACTACAGCCGGTTGACATCACCAGTGCTGATAATATGAAGAGCAAGAGAAAGTGTATCGATTTCATATGATTGAATTAAAGGCTATTAGATAAGATAATGAAGCTGTCATGTTCTGTTTAGAAAACTAAGTTTACATTGACTCCATAGCTTCTGGTCGTAGGTGTCTGTAGATCATATTCAAGTCTGGATGTACCAAATGCATCTCTGCCCGGATATTGATCCACATCAATATCATGAAATGCTTTGGGAAAGAAATAAAGCAGATTTCTTCCAACGATCGAGATATCAATCTTAGTGATTTTTGCTTTATGCAGAAATTTTTCAGGAAAGGAATATGTGAAAACAACTTCGCGCAGTTTAGCATAGGTTTTATCCACCATGGTGTGCTGAGGATCATTGTAGAAACTGCTTATATAATCCTGTATCCAGAGAGGTGCAGTTTTGTTCTGTGTGAATACGAGTTGACTGGCATTAGTGATCACTCCTGTGATCGGATCATATGCAATAGCGGGACTTCCTGCTGCCAATTGCACACCATCTCCACCAAGTATTGGCAAACCATTTGCACCATAGGCTCCTGTGTAATCAGCTTCACCCCAATGTTGTGATTCATATAACCGGGCTTCACCCAGCACTCCTTCATTCGTATTCGCTCCGCGTCCGCCTTCTGTCATTTTACGTAATACCCGGTCCTGTATTTTGCCACCTACCATTCCGTCAAACTGAAATGATAAACTGAAGGCTTTGTATGAGAATTTATTGTTGATGCCCCATGACCAATCCGGATCTGCATGACCGAGATACTGTGCTTTAGGGAGATAGATCGGAAAGCCTGATTCATCATGGATGACTTTTCCATCAGGAGTCAACGCTTCATATTTTCCAAACAATTGATCGACGCGATCTCCGATATGATACGGATAACCTGTACCATTGGAAACTTCAGTTGCATCGCCTGCAAATGCTGAAAAAACTTCTTTATAAGTTCCCCAATTGACGAGCACATCCCAGGTCACGCCATTCGAAGATTTAAGTGGTGTGCCATTAATTGAAATTTCACCACCTGTTCTTTTTGTTTCTCCACCATTCGTCAGGAAATAACTAAGACCGCTGGCTTCTGATAGATACTGATTGGAAATATTCGGCCCATCCTGATATTGAAAATAAGTAGCACTCAATCCTAACCGATATCCAAGGAATCGCATATCAAGGCCAAACTCATAGTTACTTCTTGAAGAAGGATTGATATCAGGATTGATGACATAATTAGGAGAACTCGCTTCGGTCTTATTATTATAGCCCGGGAAGGTTGCGTATGGTGGTGTTGACAAACCATAATTTGGTCCACCATAAGGAGTATAATAAGCATTACCATACCCAACAGGGCTTCCGACTCCAAGACTTTGAAATGCTGTGCCTGCATAACTATCAGTACCACCTCCCTTCACATTCGCATAACTGCCTCTGACCTTCAGGAAAGAAATGCCTTTAGGCATATCGATATATTCAGAAAGAACTGAGCTTAATGTCACAGAAGGATAGAAACCGGTATTGTTACCAGATGGCAATGCTGATGATTCATCTACACGACCTGTGGTTGAAATTGTAAAATATCTTTTATAGGTAAGATCTACTGAATAATATCCACTCAACAATAAAAGCTGAGAGCCAAAGGAATAAGATCTGATAGGTAATAATGTATTTGCAAACGTATATACATTCGGTATGATCAATTGATTGGTGCTGGTATAATTGGATGAGTAGCGCATATTTCTGGCCGACCCACCGACAAAAGCACTTAGAGAAATACCGCTGTTACCTATATTTTCTTTGTTATATCTGAGGAGTAATTCTGTGTTGTTTTCCCAAAGATCTCTTCGGTCCTCACGATAGTTACCATGATTATGTTCATCTCCATAAGGATGAGCAGAGAAAGGCAATTTTTCAGTCCTTAGCAAATTATAAGTAGTCACATTAGATCTGAGCATTACATCCAGATCACTATTTAATTTGTAAGTAATGGCAGCCCATCCATACAGATCATTCTTATAATGTCCTCTCAACCATTCATAACTGCTGAAATACGGATTGTGATAACGTTTGTACTCCACAAAATTCGATTGAATACCTTCCTTGCCGGGTTGCCAGTAATTTACAATATTGGGATCGTTGATATCCCAGTCAGCACCTGTCCAGATATCAATATTATAAATGATACTGTTCGGACCATATACCACATCAGGAATATTATCTGTGAGTTGACGGTTATAATTAATATTGGCTTCCACTTTAAATCTATCCGAAACATCATAACTACCGAAAACATTAAAGTTGTTGGTATTCAAATGTGTATTTGGTGTGATACCTGTTTGATTCGTGTTGGTCACCGACATTCGTACACTGGCGCGGTCAGTAACTGAAGAAAAATTTATGTTATTCGTAGTCAGCACACCAGTCTGTAAAAAATTGGCCAGGTTGTCCTTACCTCTGGCAACCCATGGAGTAGGCTCAATATGTCCTGTATATGTTTGGCCATTTTGAAATGTCGTGACGTAATTTTTTGTAACATCATATTTTCCATCATACTGAGGTAATAATGTTCCATCCAGACGGGGCCCCCATACATCATAATCTTTATCATTCACACCTGAACCTGTTGCATTACTATTATAATCACCAAAAGCATATCGCTGATAATCGCCGGCTCCATACTCATCCTGAACCTTTGGAATAGCAACAAATCCTTTATTGAACTGAGTGCTGCTGTTAACTTCAACGGTGAATCCTTTAGCATTTTTCTTACCCCTTTTCGTCTCAATCAGAATAGCTCCATTGATACCGCGACTTCCATACAATGCAGCAGCGGTGGGGCCTTTCAATACCGTATACGTTTCGATATCATCAGGGCTTATATTCCATGTATCAGAATTGATGGGAATACCATCCACTACATAAAAATTGATAGGAGAACCACGAAGCAGGACTGTAGGTGCAGCCAGCAATTCCTGATTAATACCTACATTCAATCCGGCGACCTTTCCTACTAATTGATTGACTGGATTTGATTCTCTGGCTTTCAACAGATCATCTCCCTGAACTTCCTGTACAGAATATCCAAGACGCTTTGCTTCCTTTTTAATACCAAAGGCTGTTACAATGACAGCATTAAGGTATTTCGTCAATGGTGACAATCGGATTTCAACCTTATCTTCATTGACTACCTGGATGACTTTATTGTCATATCCTAAAATACTCACGGTAAGTCCATCACCTTTAGATGAGGCAATTGAAAAATTACCTTCAGCATCAGTCGAAACTACGGCAGATGAAAAGGCGCTTGTCACAATGGCATCAAATACAGGAGTGTTCGTTGTGGAATCAATGACTCGTCCTGTCAACTGGAATCCTTGTGCATGTCCACTAAAAAATATAAAAAGGAATAATCCAAAGGAAAGTATTCCTCTTAACCCTATTCGTTTTGTCTGGCACATAAGTTGGTTTTTTATAAGCGCCAAAACTACTGGCTAATTGATCGGTTGTATAGTAAAGGGGATAAACAAATAGTTAAGTCTTCGTAATTTTTATATATAGAATTAAAAAATCTGTTATCATGTCATTATGGACACATTTATTTTCAGGCTTAATGCCGCAGAACGCCGATATGGATTATGTCACAGGGTGCTGAGTCCAAACTATTCCAAGGTCATTCTCTTCATTTTCCACCCTCCTCCATTTGTTATAAATGGGAAAAACTAAAACAATATTAAGTTTAAGTAAAGTATTTATTTTGTCTGTCTCAGTGAATTCAAGCCTTGAATTCCGTTCATAATTCCTTATTAATTTGATGCTTGTGACGTACTTACGCCAATTATAAATTTATCACAAACTTTGCCTCTTTAAAATAATTGTCACATCAGCACCAAATTAATTTACTAAAAAATAAAACAGGATTTGCATTCATACAACAATGGATGTTTCATTTTTGCATCCGTAAATAACAAGAAGAATTTTGGGATTGAGTATTTGATTCAATGATGTGATCTCTTCA
>JBATMM010000368.1:0-4773 GCA_049289835.1 Saprospiraceae bacterium
GTCATTATATACCGGTTTATCCATGATGGATGTGTTGTGTTTTTTAAGAAATAAAAATGATTAACGTTTTGAAAACTGGAAGCTCTTTCTTGCCTTTGGCTTACCGAATTTCTTACGCTCGACAACCCGTGCGTCCCGGGTAAGGAATTTTTTGATCTTAAGCATTGGCCTGTAGTCAGCATTGATTTTCGTTAATGCTCTGGCAATAGCAAGCCGGATCGCTTCTGACTGCCCGCGGTAACCTCCACCTGAAACATTGACTTTGATGTCATATGTAGTCAGCGCATTGAGTTCAAGTAGTGGGGCGATGACATGGGCACTGATATGCAACAGTGGAAAGTATTCTTTATACTCACGACCATTGACCTTGATGTTACCTGTGCCATTTGACACATAGACCCTGGCCACTGAAGCTTTACGACGACCGATCGCATTGATTGTATCCATAAAATATATACTTAGACTTGTTGAGGATTGTTGATTATTTCAGGGGTTCTGGTTTTTGAGCTGCATGTGGATGCTCAGGACCCGGATAAACGAAAAGCTTCATAAACATGGCGTTACCCAGCTTGTTTTTTGGCAACATGCCCTTTACAGCAGCTTCGATGAGACGTTCCGGACGACGGGCGCGTACTTCGGTAGCTGTCAGTTCTTTTTGACCTCCGGGATAGCCGGAATAAGTCTGATAGATTTTAACCAGCTCTTTTTTACCTGTCAATCTTACTTTAGCGGCATTCACAACGATGACATATTCGCCAGTGTCGGTATGAGGGGTGTATTCAGGTCTGTGCTTGCCCCTGAGAACAGTGGCAATGCGCGTACCAAGGCGACCTAATACTTCACCATCAGCATCTACTACAAACCAACGCTTCGTGGTGTCTTCGGTCCGGACTGACCTGGTCTTATAACTCAATGTATTCACAGCAATAAAATTTAAAATTGAATATAGAAATCCCCACCTTTCCTAAAGCGGGACGCAAAGGTAGTTTTTATATACCCATAAAACCAAGGAAATGACAAAGATTTTCTAAAAATGATTGTGTAAGTCGTTGATTTTCAGTAAAAATATTGCACAAATAATTTATCATTGGGTTAACCTTGGTCTCAAAAGGATTGATTTCGGAGGCGGGTTAAATCCATCTTCTCACTTTCCTGCAATAGCTGGAATATTCTTCTCCAAAATCCCTTTTCAGACGGGGTTCTTCTACCAGCAGCACAAAGAGATTGAACATAAGAAAGACAATACCACCATAAATCAATAGAGAAGAAAAAGTAAAAATTATGACTTCTCCAAGCAATGTCAGGGTCACACCTATATACATTGGATTACGCGATAATCGATAGGGGCCATGCACAACTAATCTTTGGGTAGGATCGGCAGGAGATAATGTGCCACGACCTTCGACCGCGAAATAATAAATGCAGTAAAGGACTAAAAACGCCCCGATCAAAAAAATAATGATCCCAATATATTGAAAGATCCCAAACAGTTGATTTTGGAAAACATCCAATTTATCTTCAATGATCAAATAGGGTATCAATCCCGCTACAAGCCCGGGCTGAAGAATAGTAAAGATCAGATTTCGGATAAAAAGTGATTTCATCATTCTTGAAATGAAACTGTTTTATCACCAAACAACATGTCAAGTTTTTTACGTCGAAAAGTAAATATTTCTCTGACCTGGCGATCAACCCAAAGGATTCCGGCCAAATGGCCTAATACACTTAGACCGATATCATAGGTCAGGATATCTGTCATCATGACGCCATTATCTACTTTACGAAAACGATGTTCGTGCCGCCATAATTTATACGGACCCTTGGTTTGTTCATCCACGAAATATTCTTTGTCTTTAATCGAGGTAATTTCTGTAACCCAAATCATCGGAATATTCATCATGGGTCTGATTCTGTATTTAATGATCAATCCCTGGTACATCTGTTTCGGAACTTCACTCAATGTAGTGAAGTGCAGCTTTTCCGGTGTGATCAGGTTAAGATTAGAGGGTGAGGCAAAAAATTCCCAGGCTTTATCAAGTGAGATTGGAATGAATTGTTCGAAATTGATTGTTTTCATAAAGTTTCGCTGACTGCTTTTTTATAAACTTCCAATGCTCTGGTACGTGCAAAAGCATGATCCACGATAGGAACAATGTATCCTTCTCTATAGTTTTTGATCCATTTTTTGATATACTTCGCATCAGGATCAAATTTTTTTTGCTGTTCATATGGATTGAATATTCTGAAATAGGGAGCTGCATCGCAACCACAACCTGCTGCCCACTGCCAGTTTCCATTGTTTGATGAGAGTTCATAATCAAGGAGCTTTTCTGCGAAATACGCTTCACCCCATCGCCAATCGATCAGTAAGTGTTTGGTCAGGAAACTTGCTACAACCATCCGGACACGATTGTGCATAAATCCGGTTTCATTTAATTCCCGCATACCGGCGTCGACCATGGGGTAACCGGTTTCACCCCGGCACCAGCCGATAAATTCTTTTTCATTATTTCTCCATTCGATAGCGTCGTATTTCTTTTTAAAACTATTTGTCACAACCTGTGGAAAATGAAATAAGATCATCATGAAGAATTCACGCCAGATGAGTTCATTGAGCCATTGTTCATTCAGATCTATTGCAAGTTTCGCCAGGTCACGAATACTGATTGTGCCAAAACGAAGATGGACACTTAAGCGACTGGTTCCATTGATATAAGGAAGATTTCTTGTTTCGTTGTAGTGTTTTATTATTTCCTTATTCGGTTCAATAGAAGGAATGTTAAGTTTTACATGATTGAATCCTAAGGATGCCAGTGAATGTATAGGAAGATTCTTTAGTTGGAAAAGCTTGTTCAGCAATTTTTCACTTGTATAATTTTTTTGTTGCTCTGCATTATATTTTTCTTTCCATATTTTAGAATACGGAGTGAAAATCGTGTACGGTGTCTGATCACTTTTTGTGATTTCAGATTTTTCAAAAAAGACCTGATCTTTAAAAGAATGAAATGCTATCTCATTCCTGGCCAGAAGTTTTTTAATGTCGGCATCGCGTGCTATTGCATACGGTTCGTAGTCATGATTTGTGAATACATTTTTGATTTGAAATTTTTCATTCAGTTGAACAAATGCATTTTCAGGAGTATCATGGAAAGTAAGCAAGGATGACCCGAATGAAGCGAATTCTGTATTGATTAGATTGAGGGAATCATGGATGAATGAGACTCTTCGATCATTCTTATCCTTCAGTGCATCAAGAATATTTTTATCAAAAATAAAAACACAGAGCACAGGATCACCCTGCATCAATGCTTCATATAATCCATGATTGTCATGAAGGCGTAAATCTCGTCGAAACCAGAAAATGGAAATAGGCATCAGGGCGCAAAGATAGTCAGGGGTATACTTCGACAGACAAAATTGGACTTTTGTTATTGCGCATCATCCACGGTAAGTTGTAGTGAGTGTGAGATTGATGATTTGCGTCTTACCTTAACCGTCAGACCTTTTTCTTAGCGGCCTTGCGCCGTTGCGAGATATAAAAGTAGGTATGGTGGGTCAGTTATTTATTAAAGTATAAGCCGAAACTGTTGGACTCTGTACGTATATGCCTTGTTTGATGTTCTGATAGTAGGCATATATGTTCAGGTTATCATACACCAGATATTGGTCCCAAAGAAGCGTGGTATCTCCTGCCGGAATTTGGGTGATGACTTGTTTTTGAAGAAATTCTTCTGCTCCGGCCTGAAAATTGGGAATTCTGCCTATCGCATTTCCCTCAAATGGAATGGTGTCTTGATACAATCTGCATTGATTCTCGGTCAACACCAGTGAAGCAGGTTTGTTAAGCCAAATTGTATCGGCTAAAAACAAAAAGAATAAATTGCTTTTTGTGCGCACATCGGTTGATGTGATAATATAATTTTTGTTCCAGATCACCTCATAGCTGACGGGGTCAGGATGATATTGATACATGGGTGAGTTTGTCGTAAAAGCCTCCCTTAATTGCAAAACATTGTTACGGATATTTACAACCTTCAGGAGCAACGTATCGTGAGTAGGATTGAAGTAATCGCAAAATCCAAAATACCTGATGTAGGTGTTTTCCTGATTGGCTGCCGGCGTCTGAAAATTAATTTGTTTCGGATCAGGAGTAAGGGTGTCATTTTTACAGGAAAGAAAGCCGCTAGTAAAAATTAAAAATAAAACAGTGGCTTTGAATAAGATGGTATTTAGAATTTTCATTGTATTGTTTCAGGACTTTAGTAGATAGACCTATTGACAGGCTGTAAAGGTTGGGTGATTCTTTTTTTTGCATAAAAAAGAAACTCCGGCAGTACAGGAGCGTGCTGCCGGAGCTACGGGATTCAACAAATACGATGTTGAATTTTACGATTGTTATTGGTCAGTCTAGCGGTTGGCCATCATTTCAGGTTGTTGAAGATCAGCAACACCCTTGAAACTTGCAATTTTTCCATTCACTACTGTAAAGTGATGAACGTAATTTGTCTTATACATTTTACCATCTGGGGAGTGTTTGAATTCTGCATGTACCAGGATGATGACATCATCTCCATCTGCGATAAAACGCCATGGTTGAAAAACTGAGTATTGATCTTTTGAAGTAAGCTCAGTGAAGAAATCTTTTACACCTGCTTTTCCTTTGTAGGTCTTTGATGTTGGATTTAGCACATTATCATGAACATCGAATACAACATCATCTGTACACATTGCCAGAATTCCAGGGACATCACCTTTGCTAAATTTACTATACAC
>JBATMM010000369.1:0-1710 GCA_049289835.1 Saprospiraceae bacterium
ATACAGGGTGGTCTGGACCAGCCTTGTAGATATTAAGACGACACCTTTTGGTTCGATCATTGCAGCAGGCGAGATTTCTGACAGGGATCTGGAGATTATACGGCCATGGATACTGCATCTGGATAAAGACGGTTGCCTTGTTCCCGGATGTAATCTGGTCAGTACTGATGATGAAAACAAAGGTGAAACAAAGACCGATGCGTTTAAGATTTATCCTAACCCCGCTTCTAAAGAAATATACCTCCTCTCCACCAGAACATTCACAGAGTTTGTTAATATCAGAATTGTTTCCAACTCGGGCATCGTCATAAAAGAAAGAAAATTTTTCCCTCAGGCCGGATATCAGTATTCACTGCCCATAGATGAACTAACACCTGATATTTATTATTTAATATTATCCGCTGACAATGGTAATCACACCGAAAGTCATAAGTTCGTAAAACAGTGACTTGATTTCGTATTGCATTTTGGTTTTTCACGACATTCATACCTGCTACCTCTATCTGTTAGATTTTGTCTTATACTTGTGGACGCCTTCCACTACCTTCGTTCGTTAACCTAAACATGAAAATGAAATTTATACATACCACCTTAGTCCTTTTATCGCTTTGTACTTTTGTGCTATCTTGTAATAAGGACGACCAGGGAGCCCAGGATGAAATGCTGATCAAGACTTATCTGACAGACAATAACTTACAGGCCGAAAAAACATCATCAGGACTTTATTATATCATCACTCTCCCCGGAAATACCGAGCATCCTTCATCATCAGATAATGTCCATATAAGTTATACCGGATCATTGCTCAATGGAAATGTATTTGATTCTAATCCTTCGGCCACATTCCCTTTAGGTAACCTGATCGAAGGCATGAAAGAAGGAATTTCACTGCTTGGAAAGGGTGGGGTAGCGACATTTTATATTCCTTCCGGCCTTGGCTATGGTGAATCACCCAGGCAAGGAATACCAGCCAATTCTGTTCTGATTTTTGATGTGACGCTGATTGGTTTCTGAGAAAGTAAATAAATATTACCTCTTTAATATCCTGTTTTTATTAATTCTTTGAGCAGAACTCAAGAACAGAAGTCCCCTTCAGGGGATATAGGGGCAAATAGACGGCTAGGTTAAGATCCCGTTAATTTCGTCCCCCGACTGTGCCGAAACCTCAATTTTTACGTTATTAGCTGCATGATGAACATATTAAAGATCCAGAGCCTGATCTCTACCAGCATTTTACTAGTGGTCATGTTGGTTTTTCCTGTGAATAGCCATGCACAATTCAAAGACTTACTTAAGAAAGCACAGGGCGTCATTTCTTCTCCCGATGATGAAGTAGGTTCAGGTTTGAAACAAGCCTTAGAGTTTGGTGTCAATGAAGCAGTCGATAAGCTTTCTGCTGACAAAGGCTACCTCGAAAGCCCATACAAGATTCTAATTCCTGAAGAAGCTCAAGCCATCATTTCAAAAGTAAAATTAGTCCCAGGTTTTCAGGATGTGGAAAAACAACTGACCGAGAAAATGAATAAAGCAGCAGAACTGGCTGCTAAAAAAGCCACTCCCATATTCGTAGATGCGATCACATCACTGACGATTAAGGATGCCATGAATATTCTTCTCGGCGAAAAAGATGCAGCTACACGTTATCTCGAAACCGAAACGCGTACAAATCTTTACAATGCATTTTTACCTGTCATCCAGTCCGCCCTAGAT
>JBATMM010000370.1:0-10899 GCA_049289835.1 Saprospiraceae bacterium
TCTTCCGCGATGAGAGACAGGTTATATCTAAATACAGGTAATCATGATTTTAAGCTTGCCACTGATTTCTACCGGCCTTCCTTCGAAAGTCACCATGCTGTATGCCTGGCTGACTTCGATCAGGATAAGGACATGGATCTTGTTACATTTGGACGATTGATTCCATTTGCATTTGGTGTCCCACCTCAACAACAGATGTATCTCAATAATGAATGTCATGGATGGCAAAAAACCAATATTAATGAAGAGGTTTTTACACCTGGTATGGTTACCTCCGCGATCCCTGTAGATATTGATTCAGATGGGGACGATGATATCGTGGTAGCCTATGAATATGGACCTGTTCGCCTATTTCTCAATGATCATGGGAAATTTAGCAGCACGGCTTCTACTGATGGTCTCGAATCATTCAAAGGCCTCTGGCATCACATTTCCGTGACTGATATTGATGAAGATGGAGATTTGGATATTATAGCATGCAATCATGGTTTAAATTCAAGATTAAAAGCAGATACGATTCATCCTCTCGTATTGTACGTCAACGATTTTGACAGGAATGGGCAAACCGAACAAATACTGTGTTGGAGAAAAGACGGGCTTGACTATCCGGTGGCCCTGAAGGACGATCTTCTCAAACAACTACCTTACCTTAACAAAAAATACACGACGTTTGCATCCTTTGCCAAAGCAACTATCCAGGACATGTTCGATGCAGACCAGATCAAACATTCCATTATCTACACCATCAATGAATTGAGGACCGGGATTTTTTACAACCAAAAAGGAAGGTTTAAATTTGTAGCATTGCCTGATGAAGCCCAACTGACGATTCAATATGTAAGCTGGACAGGTGACATCAATGGTGATCATCGGTCTGACATCATCCTGGGAGGAAACCAATACTCCGCTAAGCCGGAAATGGGTATTTACGCTGCATCTTATGGCACTGTGCTGATCCAGGAAGAAAGTGGAAAATTCAAACCATCTCCTTTTCAGGAATCTGGATTATTTGAAGTTGGCTCCATCAGAGATATTCAGCTTATTCATATCGGAACTCGACCTCATCTGCTCATTGTAAAAAATAATGATACTCCTTCAATGTATGCAATGCCTTATTTTACTTTACCAAGTTCCAGTATAAACTATCAATAACATATGTACAAAAAAATAATACCCATAGTCATTGTCCTTATTATCGCAGGAGGTGGTTCATGGTGGCTCATGAAGAAAAATAATTTCCATCCGTTTGCCAAAGGGTATGATCCTGCGTTGGATACGATCTTTTTCAATCTGACGTTTGGAATGCCAAAACAAGCTTTCCTTGATACCTGCTGGAAATTGAACAAAACAGAGGATTTTGAAGAGGGGGGAAACGCACTTTCAATTCAGCATTTGATTAAGACAGGGTATAACTTGCCGGTATATATGAACTTTTTTCCTGAATTTTCTGAAAGAGGTCTTTATAAAATACCTATAGTGTATCACTTTCAATCATGGGCTCCCTGGAACCGACAACTTTTTTCCGACTCACTGATCATCCGGATAGCTGAAAATTTTGAAAAAGATTACCATATGGAGTTGACCAAAAAGAAGACGGAAGATGGAAGACCGGCATATTACAATTATTCAGGTCCGAGGAAAATCCTGCTGACTACACAGGATGACCAATATGTAAAAGTGTTGATGGAAAATGAAAGATATAAATAGTCATCCTTCCCTTTTAGTCCGATTCGCGTTAACGATGACTGTCGTGACGAGTGCACTTATGTTAGCTTGTAACGAAAAAACGGAAAGCAATTCACTCAACAATAAACTCTTTACGCTCATTGATCCCGATAATTCAGGAATTCATTTCGAGAACAAACTTGAATTTGATTCAAAATTTAACATCTACACCTACCGTAATTTTTACGATGGCGGCGGCGTGGCTATTGGTGACATTAATGGAGATAGCTTACCTGATATTTATTTTTCTGCCAACATGGGTGGCAATAAACTTTATCTCAATAAAGGGAATCTGGAATTTGAAGATATGACCGCGAAGGCCGGTGTTGAAGGTCGTGTAGGTTCATGGTCAACAGGAGTAACGATGGCCGATGTCAATGGCGATGGATGGCTTGATATATATGTCTGTCATTCCGGTGAAATGAAAGATGACAGCAGAAAAAATGAGCTCTTTATCAACCAACAAAACGGTACATTCAAAGAACAAGCCGAACAATATGGTCTTGCCGATGATGGATATACCATTCACGCCGTATTTTTTGACTATGATCTTGATGGTGATCTTGATTGTTTCGTTCTGAATAATTCTTACCAGTCAATTGGTTCATTTAATCTTCGGCAGAATGTCCGTAATGTCAGGGATGCAATGGGCGGTGATAAATTTTTTCGGAATGACGACAATCACTTTGTTGATGTCAGCGAACAGGCAGGGATATATGGGTCGGTTATCGGATTTGGATTAGGGGTTACGGTAAGTGACTTAAATCTTGATGGATGGCCTGACATTTATGTATCAAATGATTTTTTTGAAAAAGATTATATCTACATCAATAAGCATGATGGCTCGTTCAGTGAAGAATTAGAATCCAGGGTGAATTCAACATCTGCCGCATCCATGGGCGCAGACATCGCGGATATCAACAACGATTTGTATCCTGATATATTCGTGACAGACATGCTGCCTCAAAATGAACAACGTCTAAAAACCAAAACCACTTTTGACAATTGGCAGAGATATAAGTACAGTGTCGACAATGGCTATTATCACCAATTTACACGAAATACTTTACAATTGAATAATGGTAACGGAACATTTTCTGAAATCGGAAGATATGCCGGCGTAGAAGCTACAGACTGGAGCTGGGGTGCACTTTTCGCAGATTTTGATAATGATGGTTGGAAAGATTTGTTTGTAGCCAATGGTATCTATCAGGATCTTACCGATCAGGATTTCCTCAACTACATAGCGGATAAAGATGTGATCGCGACCGTGACTGCAGGTAACAAAGTAGATTACAAAAAATTAATCTCAGCAATCCCTTCAGAGAAAATAACCAACTATGGTTTTAAAAACAACAGGGATCTGACTTTCACCAATAGCACAGCTGCCTGGGGACTGGATAATCCAAGCCACTCCAATGGCTCAGCCTACAGTGATCTTGACGGAGATGGAGATCTGGACCTTGTGATCAATAATGTAAATACGGGCGCCTTCCTTTATCGAAACAACCAACAAAATAAAAGTGATAGCACACATTATCTTCAGATCCATTTAAAAGAAGCTGGTAAAAATCCTTTTGCAGTAGGGTCCAAGTTGACCGCATATTATGAAGGCAAGAAACAATATTATGAATACATGCCGATGAAGGGATTTGAATCTTCTATGGATTATGCTGTTCATATTGGCCTGGGTGACATCAACATTGTTGATTCATTAATTGTGATTTCTCCATATGGTAAAAAACAAGTTCTTAAGCACATCAAAGCTGATCAGCAGTTGTGGATTGATGTAGACAAGGGATCACCGGTCACATCCGGCAACCTCCTGAACACAATTACCTGTATGGAAGATATTACGTCACAAACTGGATTATCTTTCATACATCATGAAGATGAATACGTGGATTTCGACAGAGATCAGTTTTTATTTATGATGAAATCTACAGAAGGCCCGCATATGGCCACCGGAGATCTGAATGGAGACCATCTGGAAGATCTCATTTTCGCTGGTGCCAAAGGTCAGACAGCCTCAATGTATCTGCAGGATACGCATGGAAGATTTCAGTTGAAAAAATCTTCCGCCTTTGAGAAAGACAGCGCCAGTGAGGATGCCGATATCTCTTTGTTTGATATAGATCTGGATGGTGACATGGATGTATTTATTTGCAGTGGTGGAATTGAAACCGCACCTGAATCGTCACAAATATTCAATCGGCTCTACATTAATGATGGGCATGGCAACTTCACAAAAGCTTCTACAGATATTTATTCTCCACGACATATAAGTTCCGGAGCGGTGGCGGCGGGTGATATGGATGGGGATGGGGACAGCGATTTGTTTATTGGAGAAAGATTGAAACCTTTTGCATATGGTGTTCCGTGCGATGGATACCTCTATCGGAATGATAAAGGCAAACTCATCGATGTCACAGATAAATTAGCCCCTGCATTAAAAAATATCGGAATGATCACCGATGCTGTATGGTATGACATGGATGGCGATCATCTTCCGGAATTGATCATCTGCGGAGAATTTATGCCTGTGACGATATTCAAATATCAGAATGGTCTATTTGTAAACACAGTAGCAACCGGCCTTAAAGAAAGTGTAGGATGGTGGAACGTTTTGAAAATAGCAGATATCAATGGAGATGGCAGACCTGATATCATCGCCGGAAATCATGGCCTCAATTCAAGATTCAGAACCAGTGTTGATCTTCCTCTTTGTATGTATGTCAATGATTTTGATAAAAATGGTTCAATAGAACAAATCATCTGCAGTTATAATGGTACCGAATCTTATCCGATGTTATTGCGACATGATCTGCTATCACGAATGCCATCACTCAAAAAGAAATATCTTTCTTACAAAGATTTTGCCAATCAACATATTACTGATATATTTTCACCGCAACAGATGGAACAAGCCTTACGATTGGAAGCTACGTGTTTTGAATCAAGTGTTTTTATCAATCACTGGCCAACTTTCGAACGAAAGGCTCTTCCGGCACAAGCTCAGTTTAGTCCCCTATTTGGTCTGTCTGTTATAGACATCACGCACGATGGAATTCCCGATTTGATCACCGGCGGAAATTTATTTGGTGTAAAACCTGAAATCGGTCGCTTTGATGCTTCTGATGGATTTATACTGGAGGGCGATGGGCATGGGAATTTTTCGATGACTTCCCCTTCCTTACATCTTTGTGTTAAAGGTGAAGTCAGGGACATGGAGACTATAAAGCGCAATGGTAAAATCGCTTTAGTGGTTGCAAGAAATAACAACTCGGCTTTGATATTCAGCATACCATGATCAGACAAAGCTCTGTTGGTTTATTTGTTTCCATTTATGCGATTATGTTTATCTCATGTTCGCAGATGATGGAAAATAAATCAGGGGATTTATTCCAAATCCTTGAAGCAGGCAGAACAGGAATAAAGTTCAATAATCAATTACACGATACAGATAGTCTTAATATTCTGAGCTACCTCTATTATTACAATGGTGGTGGAGTGGCTATTGGCGACATCAACAATGATAGTTTGCCTGACCTATATTTTTCGGGTAACCAAGTCGGGAACAAGCTTTATCTGAATGAAGGCAACATGCATTTTTCAGATATAACAGAAAAAGCAGGTGTAGCATGTGATGGCACATGGAACACAGGGGTTTCCATGGTGGATGTCAATGGAGATGGTTTACTTGATATTTATGTATGCCAGGTTAAAAATATTTTTGGCCGGCATGGAAGAAATCAATTATTCATCAACAAAGGCAACAATACTTTCATTGAATCCGCTGCAAGTTATGGACTTGACTTCAGCGGACTTGCGACTCATGCCGCTTTTTTAGATTATGACCGGGATGGTGACCTGGACTGCTTCCTCCTCAATCACAGTGTTAAAGATCCTGAACAATTCAAACCATCGGATGTCACAAGACAGCTTTCCGATCCGTTTTCCGGAGACAGGCTATTAGAAAATCAACAAGGCCACTTTGTCGACGTCACGCAGAAAGCAGGTATCATCAGTTCCCCTGTTGGCTTTGGATTAGGTATTGATATCGGTGATCTCAACAGAGATGGATGGCCTGATATCTATGTCGGAAATGATTTTCATGAAAATGATTATATGTACCTCAATAATCATGATGGTACATTTCATGAAGTGATTGCAAAGACAACAGGTCATACCAGTAATTTTACAATGGGTGTCGCGATCGCTGACATTAATAATGACGCCCTACCTGATATATTATCACTCGATATGAAACCTGAGGATGAACTGACGTATAAATTGTCGGGAGGATGGGAAAGCAGCAATATCTACAGATTCAAACGATCATTCGGGTATCATCATCAGAGTGCAAGAAATGCTTTACAACTAAATCAGGGAATTGAACAAGGGATTCCTGTCTTCGCTGAAGTTGCATGTCAGTATGGAATTGAAGCTACAGATTGGAGCTGGAGTCCTGTCATCGCTGACTTCAATGGAGATGGATTCAAGGATATATTTATTTCGAATGGAATCGAACGCCGACCGAATGATCTTGATTTTGTCAATTTTTTTTCTGATCAAAATAGCAGTATTAATACAACAGGGCTAAAACTAATCAGCAGAATGCCCCGTGGTAGTGCATCTAATTATTTATTCTTTAATATACCGGACCATAATACATTTCGTAAAATAGCAATTGCGGATCCCGGATCAGAAATCACGAATGGAACTTCCTACAGTGATCTGGACAGAGATGGGGATTTAGATATCATATGCAATAACTTAAATAATATCTCCTACATCATTCAGAATAATAGTCCAACGACCGGGTACATAAATATCCAATTGAAAAATAACACATCCAATCCATTTGGAATAGGATCACAAATAACGCTTTATCAAAAAAATTCGATTCAATATCAGTACATCAACCATGTAGAAGGATTTCAATCCGGGAAAGAACCATTAGCTTATTTCAGTACAAAGGATCAACCTATAGATTCTTTGGTCATACAATGGCCCGAAGGTGATCGTCAGGTAGTGTTTCAACTTAAGCCGGGTTTCCATATCATTACGAAAAGTACAGAGGTCTTACATACATCACCTGATTTATCTGAAATGATCAGTCCATATGTGGCTTTGTCTGTTCATCACGACATTCCATCCAATGATCTTAACACTGAAAAATGGATGCCCTACAGTTTATCTTCTTTCGGACCCAGAATAGCTGTTGGTAAAAAATACTATTATCTCACGGATGCATCTATGCACGGTACGCTGCACCGATTAGATGATGATAAAGATGTATCAGATCTGCTGAGAGGTAGACCGGACTTGCAAAAAGGACTTGAAGAAAACGATGCAGTATTCGCTGATTTCAATGGAGATGGAATTGAAGATTTGTTTATCTCGATGGGAGGGAATAATCTACAAACAGGTAATAATTCCTACCATCCTTTATTATTTTTTGGATTACCAGATGGATCATTGCAGTATACGAAAGGAAGCCTACCTGATGAAGACCGGAATTGTTCTGTTGTGCGGGCATGTGATTTTGATCATGATGGTGACATAGATATTTTTATC
Organism: Saprospiraceae bacterium; assembly: GCA_049289835.1. GTDB lineage: Bacteria > Bacteroidota > Bacteroidia > Chitinophagales > Saprospiraceae > Opimibacter. Next base: position 7,306 of record JBATMM010000370.1, read on the forward strand.
GGAACATTATCCAGGCCGGGGCACTATGGATGGAGTGAGCCAAGCAGTTTTTACATCAATGATGGAAAAGGATCTTTTACAATTCAGGATGCCCCTGTTTGGGAAATGGTTTTTGATGCACGGTGGGCCGATATGGATCATGATGGATTGGAAGATCTTGTTGTCGCCGGTCACTGGATGCCCATCACTATTTTATACAATCGAAAAACGCATTGGGAAATAAAAACAATTTCCAATTCTGAAGGCCTCTGGTTTTCTCTTCAAATAAGTGATTTGAATCATGACAGCATCCCTGATATCATAGCCGGAAATTTTGGATTGAATCATCAATTTGATGCGGACTCAACCCATCCTCTCATCTTATATCTAAATGATTTTGATCTCAATGGACAATCTGATCCGGTCATCACGTATGTGCAACTTGGAAAAAGATATATCTATCCCAATCTTGAATTATTTCTTCAACAACTCCCGGGCAGGAAGAAAGATTTCCTCTACAATAAATATTTTGCAGGCAAGGAGCTTAGTGAGATTTTCCCATCTAACCAATTAGACAATGCAACGCAACGGAAATGCATTACCCTGTCAAGCAGCTTTTTTATTTCCAACAAAGAAAATAATACCTGGGCTTCTTCGCCATTACCTTCCGTATTACAACGAAGTCCAATCTGGAGTATCTGTTCCATAGGTGATGAAACTTTTGCGTTTGGTGGAAACTTCTACGACATTGATCCGAATTGGGGAAGACAGGATGCATTGTTCCTTACATACATGAACTATGACAATACAACCGGTTGGAAATCCGTTGAGAAAGTAAATAATAATCTCACCAGACGCAGCGAAATTCGTGATCTCACGATGATCCGTCACAGGTTGTATATTGCCTCCAACAACGATACACTTATTTCCATTTCACCCCGAATAAAAGAATGATGATCCGATCATAATAAAAAATGGCCTCATGAATAAACTTCTATTATTTTCTTTCTGTCTTGTGGTAAATCATTCCTTTTGCCAGGATGCATGGAAAGTTACAGCATATGCAATAGACCCATCTAATTACTATGGGGTTACCGTTGCCAACGGAATGGTGGGAATTGTTTCATCAGCCGATCCATTGAAAGTAAAAGATGTGGTGCTCAATGGTGTGTATGATCATTATCAACGTGGGCGTGTATCCAATATTCTGAAAGTATTCAATCATGTCAACATGCAGCTCGATGTTGATGGCAAACGAATTGGGCGAAATAATATCACTCAATTTCAGCAAACACTTGATATGCAGCAGGCAGAACTTGTGACCACATTTGTCGCTGAGAATAAAGTTTCGGTAAAGCACAGGATGATGTCACTTCGGCATCTTCCATATACTGCCTTAAGCATTGTGGAAATCACGGCTCTTCAGGATGTCGAAATTACACCCATGTCTGTGATTGAAGCCCCGGTTCATTTACAGGATGTGCGAAACTATTATGCTGAAATTGACAGACCACATGCTTTGATCCCTCTTATGACTTCTGTTGCTAAGAGCCCGACAGGACAATATGAAATTGCGGCTTCAGATTCCTTCATTTTTGATGAGCCTCATGGAAGCGAACCTGATATCATCCATGAAGACTGGGATTACAATATGCACCTGATGAAGTTTAAGAAAAAATTGAAGAAAGGTGAAACATATCGTTTTGCAGTAGTAGCTTCAGTGATTTCATCTGCTCATCATCCTGATCCACACAATGAAGCGGAGCGTCTTACCATTTTTGCAGCACTTGAAAAAACAGATCGACTGCTGAAATTTCATCATGATGCATGGCAAAAATTGTGGAACACAGGTAACATCTTTGTTGAAGGTGATCCATCTACAGAACGAGATATTCGTTTTGCTTTATACCATCTGTATTCCTTTGCACGTGCTGGGACACCTTACAGTCTTTCACCAATGGGCCTTTCAGGTCTTGGCTATAATGGGCATGTATTCTGGGATACCGAATTATGGATGTATCCACCTCTCCTGATGCTGCAACCTGATATTGCGAAATCACTGTTGGAATATCGATTCCAACGATTGGATGCCGCTAAATCAAATGCTTTTGAGCATGGCTACAAAGGCGCTATGTTTCCCTGGGAATCAGCCGCTGATGGTACAGAAGATACACCGGTTTGGGCTTTGACGGGACCATTTCAGCATCACATTACAGGATGTGTGGCATGGGCATTCTGGAAATACTTTCAGGTGACAAGTGATACCATATGGCTTCGTGAAAAAGGATGGCCTGTATTGCAGGGTGCAGCAGATTTCTGGTCCTCACGTGTGGAAAAAAATGGTCCCGGACATTATGATATCAAAAATGTCATCGGCGCAAATGAGTGGCTGGAGAATATTGACAACAATGCGTTCACAAATGGAATGGCGATCACTGCGCTCCGATATGCAAATCAAGCTGCAAAGGTTTTAGGTTATGCACAAAATGCTGACTGGAAAGAAGTGGCCGACAATATTCCTATCCTTAAATTTCCTGACGGCACTACAAAAGAAAATGCTACGTATGATGGTGTCATGATTAAACAAGCTGATGCTGTCCTTCTATCCTATCCGCTGGAGATCATAACTGACCCTGCCGCTATCCAGAGGGATCTCAATTATTATACCCCACGTAATTCTCCGGAAGGACCTGCGATGAGTTTTGCGATTTCATCTATTCTTTATAACAGATTAGGAAGAGTAAATGAAGCTGCTGATATTTTTTCTAAAAGCTATAAGCCAAATGAAGTGCCTCCATTCGGGGTAATCTCTGAGACTGCAGGTGGTACAAATCCATATTTTGCGACCGGGGCAGGAGGAATGTTGCAGGCCGTCCTTTCCGGTTTCATGGGTCTGGCATTTACTGATCGCGGTATCGAACAGAAGGTATCATCTCGTGAAAAAGGCAGAGTATCCTTTGATGGTCAGGAAACTATTTTTGTTAACCTTCCAAATGGATGGAGGACACTTAAAATTGTTGGTGTTGGCCTTGATGATAAAACGTATATCATGAAAGATAAAGAGAAGTGAGCAGAGTGAGAGAGTGAGAGGGTGAGGGTGAGAGGGTGAGAGGGTGAGAGGGTGAGAGGGTGAGAGGGTGAGAGGGTGACTCGTCCTAAAATAAGTTTACAGGTTAGATAGATAGTCCTAGCATGAGTTTACACTTTCTGGTTAGTCCTGCGATTGGTTTACAATAGTAGGATGTTTCTGATAATAATTCTTCCATAGTCTGTTTGTTTTGATTGATTTACTTGAATGGTGAACTTGATCTGGGGTTAAGTTTCCAATGCTCATGTGTGGTCTTTCACCGTTGTATAATTCCACTGCTGTTTGAAGTAATTTCTTAGCCTCCTTGATTGAACTGAACTTTAATTTATCCAAGTATTCTCCTTTTATTATTCCATTCAATCTTTCTGCTACTGCATTTTCCAGGGGATCGCCATTTTCTGTCATACTGATTTGGATAGAATATTTTTCCAAAAGAGCTACATAGGGATGACTGCAATATTGAATTCCTCTGTCGCTGTGATGAATAAGTTGCGGATGGCTCTCTGCCCCCAAGGCTGAGAGAGCCA
>JBATMM010000371.1:0-2413 GCA_049289835.1 Saprospiraceae bacterium
TCTTACTGTCTTACTCTCTCACTTCTCTCACTTCACATGCTCCAGATACCAGCCCCAGACTTCGCGACCAACTTTCCTGCCTAATTTTAATCCTTCGAGATTATCTACCTGAATGTGATAACCACCAAGCACTCTCGATATACCTGCAAGTTCAGCTGTCTCTGTAAACGTTGGGAATTTCAACGTAACTGAATCACAAACAATGTGCTCACCTGTCAACACCCCGGGCATCCTCTTGACCTCCTCACCGAAGTGATCATCACCTGTAAACAATTTCAATATTTCTGAACAGCCGCCGCTGACCGTGCTATGCCCGGAAACATAGGCCGGAAATGGTGGACAAATAAATGTTTCAGGTGAATAGGGCCTCCAATCCTGACCCTTCATGGAAATAATTCCCTTGTCCGGTCCGCCCCAGCCTTTGATCATTTTATCCTTGAAATAGTAATGCACCAGAGCATAAGGCCTTGCATTGTCATAAATCATTTTGGTATCCCAGCAGGCAATAAAAGCATCCATCGCAGTGACTTCTGTCAGGAAATACAATTTCACATCCTGATCTAGTGTATGATTATCGCGCACGGACACATTTTGTGCAAATCTCAACCAATGTCCGGCTTGCTGAACTGATGACGGCCCGTCGCGCATAAACTCTACTAATGCCTTCTGTTCATTTGTAAGATTTGCCTGCATATCCACGACATCCTTTACTTCAGTAGCCATTTGTTCTGACCCTACAGTAGGAGGAGGTGGTGATCTGAATTGGTCAGCTGATTTTAGGGCCACAGGTTTGACTTTTTGCCAAAATGGAGTCAGGCAACTTGGGCAGACCTTTCCCCCCTGCCCATCAGCAAAATATTTAGGTTGCCACCTGTTGATTTCTATGTTCTTGTCCGGGTCATTGACCGGTTTATACTTAGTGTAATCGTTGAATGGCGTACCATCCGATCCTTTCTCATCTCCATATTGATTTGAGCCATCATTCCGCCTGGCCAGAACTACAGCTTTTGCAGCGAGGTTGCCAATACCTTCCGGAGTATTTGGATCGAGAGAATTATTGTCAGGGTCGAGACCCAGTTCAGTCATAAATCTCCGGAACATCAATGTGTCACTATAATAATATTCATTAAGCGCCCTGAATGCCGCGTAACTGATCGCGATTTCTTTATTCTTTGTCGTTTGTTCCGCTGATGGCCTTCTGTCGACATTCTCAAGGTAGACCGGGATAGCATGATCATCATATCTGGACCAGGCGTCGAAAATAGTCACGAATACAAGCCCCAGATATCTTGATGTAATGGTTGGCCGCGGTTTAAACCGTTCAGTATCATTACCGGTGGCCTTCAATGCCAATTCTGCCCATCTATAGGCGTAATTATTTTTACCCAGTAACTCTGTTTCAGCGGAGGTCTTTCCTGCCAGAAGGCTGGACTTATGATCGGATGAACAGCAGATAAAAAAAACAGATCCGGTGAGTAAAAGAAGAATAACCTTTTTAGCGCCTGGCATTGGGTGTCATGCTTTAGTAAGAAGCTTAAACAGGTATCCTGAAAACCAGATCCCTGTCAAAAACGATATCTGTATAAAAGTATAAAAAAACCGGGATGTGGGTTGTTGGCCAAAACCAGCTTCAGGCTTTGAATTCAGTCACCATGGCCTTTTCCTGGATTTGATCACCTTGAATTGTCCGTATTTATGGCCGGGAAAATTGGAAACTTATTTTTCCGTAATTTTCACCGCTTTTTTGAAGACGTTTATGACCCAACAGACACGATATTGAAACCTACAGATCTTTCAGATCCCGAATACTTCCATAAAGTTGTTGATTGTCAATATGCCTGCCCGGCCCATACCCCCGTGCCGGAATATATCAGGATGATCGCCCTGGGAAGATATGATGACGCCTATATGATCAACTGGGAATCCAATGTATTCCCCGGAGTTCTGGGCCGTACCTGTGACCGCCCATGCGAACCTGCCTGCCGGAGAGGTCGGATAGAAGAAAAACCGGTAGCAATATGCCGACTGAAGCGGGTTGCTGCTGACCACAAAGGAGATATCACAGATCGAATCCAGCAAGGCCCATTTGCCTCAAACGGCAAGAAAATAGCCTTGATAGGAGGCGGGCCTGCTTCCCTGACCGTCGCCCGTGATCTCGTCCCGCTGGGTTATGAAATCCATCTTTATGATGAACAGATTGCCGGTGGAGGTTTTATGCGCAGCCAGATACCCTCTTTCAGATTACCTGAAGAGGTGCTGAATGAGGAGGTCAACTATATTCTGAATATGGGTATCCACACTCATTTCAATACCTACGTTTCAAGTTTGAAAGAAATTCTGGACAAAGACTACGATGCCGTATTTATTGGCACCGGAGCTCCAAGAGGTAAAGATTTACCCAAACTTGAGGGAA
>JBATMM010000372.1:0-7742 GCA_049289835.1 Saprospiraceae bacterium
AGTTACAAAAGGAAAAGGCCGTTTTGGACCTTTTGTAAAATGGGAAGGTACGTTCGTCAATATTCCCAGAAAATATGATCCTGATCATCTGACAGAAAAGGAAACATTTGAATTGCTCGAAGCTAAACTTGCAAAAGAAGCTAACCGGTATATTCAACAATGGGATAAGGAAAAGATTGCCATTGAGAATGGTAGATGGGGGCCATTTATCCGGAAAGGGAAAAAAGCAATTGCAATTCCTAAAGTGGATGGAGAAAGAATGACGCCTGAAGCTGCTGCATTATTGACATTAGAAGATGTGAAAGCGATTATCGATGGTGGAGAGCCACCGAGTGCGAAGAAAAAGGAATCTCCAAAAAAGGCACCTGCGAAAAAGGCATCCGCGAAAAAGTAGAGCGTGAGATGTGTGCTTCGACCTGCTCTTCTCATCCTTGTGCTATAGTTCGACGTGCTTGTACTCAACCTCGTTCTACAGCTCACCAACCACAGCTCAGCAACCGATGTGCGATGTGAGACGTGAGACGTGAGACGTGGGACGCGTGATTCGTTACTCTTTATTCGACTCGAATTGTTAATCAAATAGGATAATCATAATCCGGCAAATCAACGTTCGGTGTTTTTCCCGCAAAAAAATTGTGTAGCGTATTTCCAATGTTGACCAATTGAAGAATTTGCTGTCGTGGCATGACGACATTGTGGACATAAAGAATCATCAGGTAATTCATTCCTTCCATGCTATAAAATCCCTGGCTGTCGAAATACCGTACCATGTCGGGATTATCAAAATGATAGCGGATGTAATCTTCATCTTCTCCCCTGAGCAAATAGTTTTTACTGAAGGTTGGATATTGCACAAAATCAATATCCTGCATACCGAAGTATGTGCCGATGCGGTGATACCATTTCTCAGGTACCATCACAAAATGAGGAAGAGCAAGTGATTTTGAATATCTGAAATATACTGTTTGCCTGTAGGTATGACTTGAGTTGTTGGATGAAATGGTGTAACAATAATCAAACGAACAGGTAAATCCTAAATCATCGGTTTCATGAATGATAAGTGGAGTTATCTTTTGACGATGGCCTTGTCTGAATAATTTAAAATCCATTAACCATTTGATCATACCCCAGTCATCATCTTTTTTGAAGGACCATCCCAAAGCACTCGCACAAGCTTCAAATTCATCTATTCGCTGATCAATCTTGTACCTTGCCATTATAGATTTTTCGTTTTGCCAAGATCGGAAATAATATCCATCGCTGCTGCCTCTGCACCACCACCTGTGGTCAGCATCTTTTTAAGCTTCAAATATCCTTCCTGAATTTTTCGATAATGCTGAGGCTCCATTATTTGCAGAAGGGTCTGCTGCATTCTTTCCGGTGTGCACTCTTTTTGAATCAATTCGGGCACAAGTTTTTCATCAGCCACAAGATTGACCAGTGAAATGTAGGGCACCTTGATCAATCTCTTCGCGATCTGGTACGAAAAAGGATTTCCTTTATAGACGACAACTTGCGGCGTACCTGTCAGTGCTGTTTCAAGTGTTGCTGTTCCGGAGACAACGATCGCAGCCTCACTTTCATGAAGCACCTTGTGCATATCATTCAGCCGCAAATGGATGTTGGGTTGACCTGAAATAATTTTCTCGTAGAGGGTAATCGGAAGATTGGTGACGGCAGCAACCTGGAATTGAAAATCCGGAAGCCTTTTCGCCAATGCAACCATCTCGGGCAGCATGAGTTCAACTTCATGTCTTCTGCTCCCTGGCAATAAAGCGATGTATCCTTTCTTTGCAATTTGCCTTGTATTGTTTTCTGCTTCGGCGGCCATAGCCAGTGGATGACCGATATACAATGCTTTCATTCCATACTTGGCATAGAATGCTTCTTCAAAAGGAAGAATCACATACATACGCCGCACTGCAATTTTTATTTTATGAACTCTTGATGTATGCCATGCCCACAATTGAGGAGAGATGTAGTAATAAACCGGAATGTTATTGACGTGTGCCCATGAAGCCATTCGTAAATTAAACCCCGGATAATCTACCAATACCAAAGCATCAGGTTTAAATTCCAAAATTTCCGCTTTACATTTTTTGAAATTCTTCATGATGTCAGGAAGATGTCTGATCACCTCTACAAATCCCATATAAGCAAGATCCCGATAATGTCGCGTCACTGTGACACCTGTAGCTGTCATCGCTTCCCCACCCCATCCATCAATGATGGCAGTGGAATCATGTTTGAAAATTGCTTCACAGAGTAGTGCAGCCTGCTTGTCCCCACTGGCTTCACCGGCCAGGACAAAATATTTCAACCTTCAAGTATTTTCAGGCCGAATATCCAAAACCAAATACCGACGAGAAGCATACTTGCCATCAATATGCCACGGATAGTTTCAGAATGAAATGATTTCCTGTAGCGTTGCATGAGAATCAGGTTAGCACATATTGCAAACAATCCTAAAGTCCGTACCCGGAAATCTTCTGCAAAACCAATATCACTTAATACGCCCATCGTATCCAACAATTGATAGATGGTCAGCAATATTGCATATGCGATCATCGGAATCAAAAGACCTGCACCTAAGCCAAGCCAGAATGAATCTCTTTTTACAAATGGAATCATGCATGTGGATTTAAAAGTTCCAATGATTTCAAACCAGGAATGGCCTGGTGGCTCGTCAAATCATGGAGTGACGGAACGATAGAAATGTAGCCATCTCTGAGCGCATTGATATCTGTACCGGGTCCTGCATCATTTGTTACAAAATTTCCCGTCAGCCAATAATACTTTTGTCCACGCGGATCTTCACCCTCCATAAATTCTTCTTCCCAGCGTCCTTCTGCCTGACGGCATACACGGGCTCCCTTTATATGACCGTGTTTGGAGTGTGGAATATTGACATTTAGCAATTTTGCATTTTCAATGCCATCTGCTAATACTTTCTTCATGATTGAAGTGATCCAGGGAGTTGCGGGATCAAAATCAGCATCCAACGAATAATCATCAAGACTAAACCCAATTGAATTTATTCCTTCGATCGATGCTTCCATTGCAGCAGAAATGGTGCCGGAGTAAAGAATATTGATCGAAGCGTTTGAACCATGATTGATGCCGGAAACACAGAGATCTATTTTTCTTTTTTTCAGCAGGATATTTTTTGCAAGCTTGACACAATCAACCGGTGTACCTGAACACTCATAAGCTTCAATACCATCGAATACAGAAACTTTGTGAAGACGGATCGGATCTTCCATCGTCACTGCATGTCCTTTCGCAGATTGTGGAGAATTAGGAGCTACTACGATGACCTCTCCCATAGCTGATGCGATAGCCACAAGCCTGCGAATGCCCGGAGCAAACATACCATCATCATTGGTCACTAAAATCAAAGGACGTTTCGTATGCATTATTTCTTTTTTGTGCTGAATGCGTTTGTTTCTTAAAGATGGATCACCTCACCGTAAGCTGCTGCTGCAGCTTCCATGATCGCTTCACTCATCGTCGGATGCGGATGTATGGTCTTGATGATCTCCATTCCCGTTGCTTCAAGTTTGCGTGCGAGAACCATCTCAGCAATCATATCGGTGACACCAGATCCTATCATGTGGGCTCCCAGGATCTCTCCATATTTCGCATCGAATATGAGCTTGACAAAACCCTCAGGATGTCCTGCTGCTTTTGCTTTACCACTGGCCGTAAAAGGAAATTTTCCAACTTTCAATTCATAGCCTGCATCCTTTGCTTGTTGTTCGGTCATACCTACAGAGGCAATCTCTGGCTGACAATATGTGCATGAAGGAATATTTCCATAGTTCAACGGCTGTGGATGATGGCCTGCGATTTTTTCCACACAGAGTATGCCTTCAGCAGAAGCGACATGTGCAAGTGCAGGGCCATCTGTGATATCACCGATAGCATAGATGCCGGGGATATTTGTTTCACACCATTCATTGACGACTATTTTTCCTTTGTCTGTTTTGACACCCAGTGTTTCAAGGCCGATGTTTTCAATATTGGAAGTAACACCTGCTGCTGATAAAACTTTGTCACATTTAATTTCGGAAGATTCTCCTGTCTTCCTGTTTTTGACAGTCACACTGATGGTCTTGCCTGACACATCCACTTTTTCAACAGAGGTATTGCCCATCACTTCGATGCCATTTTTCTTAAATTGTCTTGTAAGTTCTTTTGAAACCTCCGGATCTTCACGAGGAACAAGTCCTTGCTCTAAAAACTCAATCACAGTGACTTTCGATCCAAGGGTATGATAAAAATAGGCGAACTCCACACCGATCGCTCCACCTCCAATCACGATGAGTGATTCGGGTAACTGATCAGGCACCATTGCTTTTCTGTATTCAATCACTTTTTCACCATCGATAGGAATATTCGGAAGAGCTTTAGCTCTGGCTCCTGTAGCGAGAATAATATGGTCGGCTTCATAATTTGTCACTTTACCACTTGCATCCGAAACGTCTACTTTCTTGCCTCTCGCCAACTTACCCGTACCCATGATGACATCGATCTTATTCTTCTTCATCAGGAATTGTACGCCTTTACTCATCCCATCAGCCACTTCACGTGATCGTTTGACCACAGCCTGAAGATCCGCAGATACATTCTCCGCGATGAGGCCGTAATTTTTGGCATTTTCCAGATCATGGAACACATCGGCGCTCTTCAACAATGCTTTTGTAGGAATACAGCCCCAATTGAGGCAAATGCCGCCCAGGGATTCCTTCTCGATAATAGCGGTTTTCAAACCCAGCTGGCTGGCACGGATGGCAGCCACATAGCCCCCGGGACCACTTCCCACCACAATGACATTATATTTCATTTGATTGCTTTTTAGACGATTTATTCAATAGGGCTGCAAATATAGTGAGGAGTAATGGCAGCTACCCTCGATCCCGGGATAAGGAAATAAATTCTGATTACATTTGTAAAAGGATTTCGTCGAAATCCTTTTGCTTCATTTTCAATTGGGGTGCCTTAAACTACAGGCTGAGATCAAACCCAACGAACCTGTCCGGGTAATGCCGGAAAGGGAAAGAAGTAAACAATGGAATAATTGATTGTTAAGTTATGACACCTATGAATCAACAGCGCTTCACTCGTGCCGTTTTGCTCATTTCTCTATTGATATCGGCATCTCTTGCTCACGGACAGTTTTATATTCTGGGGAGAGGACTCGATGACCAGGAAGTACCTTATGCCTATTCCACCGCCCAGCTTCGGGGAAATGGCACATTCACAGAACAGCGATGCACTGAACTGGGTGTCTTCAGATTTGAAAATCTACCTGCAGGTGATTATGAACTGGTCGTCATCACGCCATATGGAATCCGCCGCAAAAAAATTGACCTGCGAGGAAGTGTAGATATCACTTTTCATATCTCCAGGAATATTCAGATGAATGAGATCAGTGTCGTAGCCAGACGGGCCGGCAGTAATGAACCTGTGACACATGATGATATTCCGTCAGCGGAATTAAAAAATAAAGATTTTGGACAGGACATGCCTTATTTGCTGGAAGGGTCACCTTCTGTAGTTGTCACATCAGATGCAGGTATAGGTATAGGATATTCCGGCTTGCGTATCAGAGGTACTGATCCTACCAGAATAAACGTCACGCTGAATGGAATCCCGGTCAATGATGCTGAATCTCATACAGTCTATTGGGTTGATCTACCTGATATTGCGAATTCAACAACTAATATTCAAATAAACCGTGGCCTGGGATGGAGCCAACCTGGGGTGGGAGATTTTGGTGGAGGTATTCAGATCAATACACTTGGATTTAATTTTGAACCTCAGATTGGACTCCTTCTTGGTGGCGGGAGTTTTGGAACACGAAGAGCGACATTGAATGCTTCTTCAGGATTGGTTCGTGGCCGTTTTACATTTGATGGAAGAGGAAGTTATGTACATTCTGACGGATATATCGATCGTGCTCAAAGTGATTTATATTCTTTATACGGATGTGCAGGTTATCATCATGATCAGTCTAATCTCAGCTTTATCTATACAATGGGTAATGAGGAGACATATCAGGCATGGAATGGTGTACCTGAACAATATGTCTTTAATCCTGCATTGAGAACATACAATTCAGCAGGTACAGAAAAAGAAGGCGCTCCACATGATAATGAAATCGATAATTACCGTCAAACGAATTACCAATTGCATTATGATCAGACGTTGACACCATTTGCAAGATGGACCAGTGCATTGCATTATACGAAAGGGAAAGGTTATTTCGAACAATATAAAGCTGATCAGCTAGCCGTTGATTATGGTGGGCATGAAATAAATGATACTACTGATTTGATCCGAAGATTATGGCTTGACAATGATTTTTACGGCTTTACATCGACATTGCAAATCGGATCACCTGCGGACAGATATTTAGTATTGGGTGGAGGTTGGAATAAATATCTCGGAGATCATTTCGGAGAAGTGATCTGGACAAAGAATAATGTTGGAATCAATATCGATGGTCCTTATTATTTTAATTCTGCTCTGAAGACGGATTGGAATTTTTTTGGCCGTAGCAATCTAAAAATTACTTCTCATCTGGATGCTACGATTGATCTGCAGGCAAGATGGATCCGATATATGTTTGAAGGGCCTGATCAATCAGGAATCCTCTCCGATCAGCATGTCCGTCACAGATTTATAAATCCGAAACTGGGTTTCAGGTATCGTTTGAGTGAGAAGAGTTCACTCTACGGTCTTACTGGTATTATTCATAAAGAACCCAATCGTGATGACTATGTCAGTTCTACACCATTGAGCAGGCCATCTCCTGAAAAAATGTGGGATACCGAGATCAGTTACAGGTTTTCTGATCCGAAATGGAATTTGGAATTGGTAGCTTATTACATGGATTATAAAAATCAATTAGTTCCAACCGGAAGACTAAATGATGTAGGGGCATATAATCGTGTGAATGTAGATCTGAGTCATCGTGCCGGAATTGAAACTGTGTTTTCCTGCTCACCAGTTGAAACACTGAGGTTAGAATTTCAAACCACGCTCAGTGAAAACAAAATCAAATCGTTCGATGAATATATTGATAATTGGGATACCGGTCAGCAGGAGATTGTATCACATAACGGAAGTCAGATTGCTTTTTCACCGAACTTCCTGGGCAGCATCAGTTGTGATTTCAAATTTATTTCAACCCAAACGCATGAAATCAGTATCAATGCCACAGGCAGATATATTGGAAAGCAATTTGTTGACAATACATCAAGGGAAGCATCAGTTCTGGATTCATACGTTGTGACTGATGTAGGCCTGCAATGGATATGGCATAATGGATGGGCTGAGCAATTCAAGTTTGGTGTATTTCTTCGAAATGCTTTTAACGAACGATACGAATCAAATGGTTGGATATACCGCTTTCGGTCTCAGGCATATGATCCTAGACTGGATGATCCGTATACCGGTTCAGAGGGTGGAAGCGTATACCATGAGAAAGGATATTTCCCCCAGGCTGGAAGAAACATCTACGTCAATCTGAGTCTTACTTTTTGATCAATAATTGTATGTGAAGCCGATGCGATATTCGAAAGGGTCTCTGAGCGAATTGAAATCATCAAGCAGATTGTAGTGAATGGAGACGAAGGTGCTGAAAGGATATCCACTTGAGGCTCCTATGCCAACATAAACAAAGTCCTCCTGTCTTTTAACCCGATCAAGTTTTCCGTCTGGCGTTAACACAGGAT
>JBATMM010000373.1:0-2684 GCA_049289835.1 Saprospiraceae bacterium
CCTTCAACACTGACCCAGTCTCCATTGACAGGTATTGATGGAAACGCCTGCGCGGCATCGCAGTCATCATTATCAGGAGATGAAGGTGGTACTGAGAGACAAATTTCAAATGTCGCTTCCTGATTGGCTGACAAAGTATACGCTTTCAAATAGTATGTCTCACCCTCTGAAAGTCCATAAAATGCAGCAGGCTTGTCCGCCTGATTACCTAAAAATGCAAGATGATCACAATCACCTTCATAAAGAACCACACCCACAGGAACATTCAATGTAATAGGAGTTGTCTCTATAATAATTCCGGATTGTCCTGCAGGCATAACGAAGCTAAACCAAACTTCATCATCAAAAATAAAAGCATTAGATGCAATGAGCGTACCTGTAGCACCTGCAGTATTCGCTATCATCGTTGCACATGTTCCATCCGTCGGGATGTCAGGAAATGCAAGTGCTCCCGCACAAAGATCATTGACCGGAGTTGGCGGTGGAACTTTCAAACACATATCAAACTCAAATGTCTTTGGATCTTTGGTAAATACGCAAAGGAAATAGGTCTGTCCTGGTACCAGATTTCTAAGTCGTAATGACTCAAAAGAATAATCACTTAGACAATAGAAAGAAATAAGGCTATCACAATCTCCTTTGAATAATTCAAAACCTTCTAAGTGCTTTTGCCTTTCAGAAATAAAATCAGCAAGCAATTCTGTTTCACCATCAGGCACTTCGAATGTATACCACAGATCATTTTCCAGATTGCCACAACCTATAATACCTGAATTAGTAGCCCATTCCGTATTGACCGTCATCGAGGAACATGATCCATCTGTCAGAATAAGTGGAAATGAAATAGCTCCGCTGCATTCATCATTCACAGGCGGTGGTGGCGGAGTCTTCAGACAGATATTGAAATCAGAATGCACTCCGATATCCGCCGTATAGACATTCAATATGTATCCAAAGCCCTCTGTGAGATTAGTAAATTCGCCATACTCAGATGGGACATCAGAACATAGATAGCTGGCATGTGATCCGCATCCATCATACAGGCAAATGACATGTTGTGTATTACCGCTATACGTTGATATTTCATAAAGCAAACGATCTGCACCCGGAGGTACCACGAAATAATACCAAAGATCATCATCATTAAATCCGGGAAGAGGTGCATTTATCGAACCGGTTGCACCTGATGTATTGACACGCACTGTTGCACATGTGCCATCCGTGGGAATATCAGGAAATGAAATCGCATCTTCACATTGATCATTTACTTTTGTAGAAATCGTCGGTGTGAGGGCTACACATATTCCACCAATATTGCCTGAAATTTTATCATCATGATCCCACAACCGGATATAGTAACTGCCCGGAGATAAAGCAAAATCATTGATCTCAGGCATCTTGTCCGACTCCGTAGCATCATCATTGCAACCGATCAGATCAAGCTGATTACAATCACTCACTTTCCGATACAAAGCCATAGCCCCATCGGTGACTGCATAATTTCCTGAACCGGCTGAAGTCCTGATGACAAGATCAGCTTTGTATGTGATGTCAAATTTGTACCAAACATCACCAGTGGTGTACGACCCACATCCGGGATCAGATGCAATATTCGATGCACTGGCAAATGCCCATGCAATAGGATCATCGGGAGTGCAGTCATTAGCATTATTGACAGGTATCAGTGTGATCGCTCCGCAAGGATCATCATTTGATGGTGACATCAATACACGAAGACAAATTTCATATTGCGCTGAAGTAGCCGCGCCTGGTGTGAAGGTGCGGATAAAATAAATTTGCCCGGCAGTCAGATTTGGAAATATACCCTGATCACCTGTAAAACATCCTACTGCAAACTGATCATCACACGTTCCGCGAAAGAGTTGAATGACCTGTGAATCAGGTTCTCCGTTAGCTGATATTTGATACGAAATCTTTGAAATACCAATAGGTACGATAAAACTATACCACACATCATCGTCAGCTTTTCCATCACATACATCGAGAAGACTTCCTGTAGCACCTTCTGTATTAACTGAAACACTAGCGCAATTTCCGTCAAGAGGAATATCGGGAAAAGGAAGTGCAGTGATACAGATATCGTTTGGTGAAGTTGATATCGTAGGCAATGCTGATACACAAATGCCACCGATATTTCCGGTCACACCATCTGCATAATCCCATACTCTGATCAGGTAATCACCTGCAGGCATGGCTAATTGTTCTATCTGTGGCATAGTGCCCGGACCTGCATCATCATCACAGAAAATAAAGTAGTATGGACCATCACAAGCATCAGCTTTATATAATGCCATCGCAGCATCTTTGAATGTATTCGGTCCAGTCCCTTCAACAGTCCTGATCGTAATATCTGAAGCTTCTGTCAATGTGAATTTAAACCACACATCACCTGTAGTATAACTTGCACAAGGTGGATCTTCAATACCTGCAGTGGCTGTTGCATTAGTCCAGAATATCGGATGATCGGGTATACATGTTGTATCGCTGACCACGATAAGTTCGATGGCATGGCATGGGTCATCATTCTGGCCCTGAAATAAAATGACAGGTTGTGCTGCAACACAGATACCACCTATATTTCCGGACCGACGATCATCATTGTCCAGAAACCTGATATAATATTGACCTGGCAATTGAGAGGCCACATCAAGTTTTGGCATCAG
>JBATMM010000374.1:0-3139 GCA_049289835.1 Saprospiraceae bacterium
CCAGTAAATAAAGCTCTTCAGTACCTTCAAGATCAGGGAGTCTCTGAAGATTTTGTCGGAGGCATACAGGCAGACGATGACGAACTCGCCGGTCTCACCACAAATTTATTCTGGATCATACGCTGCAATGCCTCCCTACCCTATTGCTGGTTTTCATCAAATGAAGATGCATTCGTAGGAGACATTTGCAAGAACGGTCATTTGCATATTTATTCGTATGATGAGAACTTTACAAAAAGGGTACAACATTTTGCTTCCGAAAATGGATTAATCGAAATAGATGAATGTCTTGAGGAATTTGAAGGAGGTTTGATTTCAGGAAGACAGCTTTTCATTTAGAAAAAAAGGCGAAGGCTGAGGCGAAGGCAAAGGAATTAATGAATTCGAAACTTCCAATATTTTTTAAAAGTCGGGGAGCGTTGCACCCGCCCCAACTATTAAAAAATATTGCATTGGATTCTGCATGTTACAACCGACATTGTTCTTGCAAAATAAATGAGCCATCTCCAAAGTCATCCGATGATGTGAATTTTTCGATGCAGGCAGGAGCCTGCTTTCACAGTTTTATTATAGATACAGATCTTCTTCAGCCCGTTTGGATCGCAGGTTCAACCAGCGCTCAACAAGTTTTTATTTTGGCCTACGGCCACAAATATGGATATTCTTTCAATTCATAAGTCCCCTGGTTGCTGAGCTGAAGCACAAGGATGAGAATAGCGAGTCGAAGCACAGGGGATTTAGGGGCAATTCATACCTAAATTTATCATATAGATAAAATAAAAGTATAATGCTTACGATATCTTGTTCAAATTGTTTATGTTGTTGCCAATTGCAACTGGCCCTCAAGAGTTGAAAGGATCCACGGTACTAAATTCATTGACCGTAATTGTCCACATGCCGGATGATGTTCAGTTTTGCGCTTTTAGTATTGACTTAAAAACATCATTCTTATCTAAAATCACATGATAACCACTACCCGAACTAAACAAGCTGCCAAAGTTATAAGCGATCACAGTTTTGCAAAGGTGTTGCAGAACAAATCTACCGGACAAAAATCACTGAATGCTTCCGCTCATTTTTCTCCAGGTGATGTCATCAGTAAGTTCAGCGCCGGCATTACCCAATCATTTGCCACTTATCTCACTGTGCAGATCGGTGCTGACAGACATATAACACTTGTACCGGAATTCCTTCAATATATTAATCATAGTTGTGCCCCTACTGCCTTCTTCAATACCACAACTATGGAATTGATTTGCTTAAAAACTTTAAGGCCTGGAGATGAGATCACTTTTTTCTATCCCAGCACCGAATGGGAAATGGCTCAACCTTTTCTCTGTAATTGTGGAAAACCGGAATGCTTACAGTTAATCAACGGCGCTTCCCATCTGTCCATTGAAACACTTTCAAAGTATAAACTCACCGATTTTATAAGGCAAATGATAACCCAAAAGTTATCACTGTAACCACCATTGTCTTTTATGGACGAATCTAACCCGTTACGATCACCTCTGTCATATAAGCAAATCAAAGTCTGGGTACTGGCACCACTCCTTGAATCTAACGATGCCAAAATTGATTATTACTACGATTTCAGCCAGAGCATTGCTGAATATGATAAAACTTTTGCCGCGCTTGGGATAGAATGGAAATGGCAACCGGTGACCATTAATGATTTTTCAGAAATCATTGAAACCATTGTAATCGAAAAAGCCACGAGTTCTAAAATGCCGGTAGTATTCAATCTATGTGATGGCGATGAAATAAACGGAACGCCAGGCATCTCTGTCGTTCGATTATTGGAAGAAAAAGGATTGGTCTATACAGGATCAGACGAATACTTTTATAAAATCACTACTTCCAAAATACCAATGAAGCAAGCATTTGATACTGCTTTGGTTCCAACGGCAAAATGGAAAGCCATTTATGACAAAGATGTTGACATTGAAGATATCTTTGAAAAACTAGGTTCCCCTGTGATTGTCAAGCCTGCCATTTCCGGCGGAAGCATGGGTGTCGGAATTAAAAATGTAGTCCACAATCAGGCTGAATTAAATGAACTGGTCACTAAAATGTTCAGCGGATACCGCGGATGGAATTTAGCAGCAGACGGCCTTATTGCAGAATCTTTCGTTTCAGGCCCGGAATTCACCGTTCTTATCTCCGGTTCATACAACAATCCTAAGGATGCAAAAATTTATACGCCTGTAGAAAGAGTTTTTCATGCTTCACTGCCAGAGCATGAGAAATTTTTATCCTTTGACAGGCTATGGGAAATCTATGAAGATGAAACCCCAATGCCTAACGAAGGAAATTTTTATGAATATGCCTTACCTGACTTTACTCTCATTGATGAGATCAAAAAGATAAGTTGGGATGCTTTTGTGGCCACAAGGGGTTGTGGTTATACACGGGCTGATGTCCGGATGGACAAAGAAACGGGTCACTTGTACGTGCTGGAAGTAAATGCACAATGTGGATTGAGTGAAGATGAAGATTTTACTTCAATTGGTGCTATCTTGCGCATTAGTGGAAATACGTTTACAGATCTGGTTGCAGAAATAATTAATGACGCCTTTGACCGTCATGCCAGAAAAGAATTGAACAGACACAATGGATAGCTTAAAAAGATTTTGGGAATGAAAATTTGTGTTCTTCAACCTGATTATTCAACTTCAAGTGTTGATTATCAGCATTATGATCCGGCCAGAGATTTAAGTCACCTGCTGCCCGAAGCTGAATTCGATCACGTATTGCTGAATAAACTTTATACCTACAAACAACTCAGGGATCTTAAGAAAAAGAAGTATGACATCTTTATCAATCTCTGTGAAGGATACATGGAATGGGCCGTGCCTTCGATAGATGTGATTTATTTTATGGAGTTGTTGAATCTTCCTTTTACCGGGCCTTCATCGATATTGTATGATCCGCCAAAGGACCTGATGAAGTATGTAGCCTACGCAGAAGGCATCAAGACACCCGCATTTGCATTGATCGAATCACTTGAGGATATTGAAAAAGATTGCAGGCATCTTCGTTATCCTTTATTTGTTAAACCCGACAAAGCTGGAGACAGCCTGGGTATTGACCAGGAATCACTGGTGTACACGAAAGAAGACCTCATCCACAAATGTGC
>JBATMM010000375.1:0-4822 GCA_049289835.1 Saprospiraceae bacterium
GACTCCTGCTACGAATGGCAGAGCCAGTTATTCACTCGGGGATCTTTCGACATCAACCGGCATGTACCGGGTGTATTTGTACTATGATGCAAAACAGAAGATATCGGAGATCAGGGTGGAGAAGTAGAATCGCTTTTTTTGCCCCTAAATCCCCTGAAGGGGACTTTAGTTTTTCCTTTTAATAGGTATTTATCCAGACTTTTCCTAATCTTACAAAGAAAGACATAATCTTTTTATTTTAATATGTTCAATACCCATAAGGCTTGTATCAAAAGGATTTCGACAAAATCCGACTGGAATTTTTTCGATCTGGAAATAATTAACAGGCCTACTAAGGATACATCTATTTGTCTGGGCTCACACTTCATGGCTTCATAATTATCTGCAGGTAGCTTGAAATTGCTAATGAAAATCCATCATTTGAAAATTGAAATTCCCCCCAAAAAAATTAATGATTCCATAGAGACAGATTTCTGTTCAACCCTGTTAGGGATGAAAATTTATCATCATCATTTTTCCCCGGGTTGCAACCCGGGGCTAATAACATTAGATCCTTTCAGGATCACAGGGCACTACTTCCATTTCACGTCTCTCATTCCTTCGTTGTTGAACTGTGGGTGGCGGGCTGTAACCCGAGGTTGAGTTCTATAAGGCGGTGCACTGAGCGCAGTCGATGTGTCGAACTAGAGTATAAGGTTGAGTTCCAACAGATCGATGTATTAATTTATGAATTCTCGTTGTAAAATATATCGCTCCGATGGAGCTCTAAAACCTCTTCTGCACTACGTGCTACAGAGATGAAGCTCCTATGGAGCTAAAAGAGCCTTCACCCGTTCTTTTGCTCCTCACACTCCTCACACTCCTTTCACATCTCTCACACTCCTTTCACTTCTCTCACATCTCACACTCCTCTCACGCTTCACGCTTCACGCTTCACGCCTACCGGACTCGAGATAAACCAGAGTCCAATAAATGTCAGCAATCCATTGACAGCAAGTATCAGAAAGCCCAGAGTAAGTCCGTTGAATAATTCCTGCGAATAGGTATTGATCACCCAGGAAATGACAGGAGCCGCTATGCAAATAAATAGCACATAAGAATCCCTTATGTTTCTTTTTGTCAACAGGCCGAATGAAAACAATCCCAATAAAGGTCCATAAGTATATCCTGCAGCCTTAAATAATTCATTGATCACTGAGCCTTTGTTGATCAGTTGGAATAACAGGATCACGCAGGCGAAAACTACTGCAATAAGAATATGCGTTCGTCGTCTGATTTTTGTTTGGAGGACTTCACCTTGTTGGGCTCTGTTTTTTTCAAAGCCGAGAAAATCCACACAGATGGTTGTTGTCAAAGCAGTGAGTGTTCCATCGGCACTATTGTATGCGGAGGCTACAAGGCCGATAATAAAAGCGATGGCGATGTAGACGGGCAGATGGCTCATGGCCAGGAGAGGGTATAGCTGATCTGATTTAGCAGGTGCGTCCAATTGAAGATGATGTAAATACATCCACAATAAAGCGCCAAGAGTCAGGACAAGAAAATTGGCTATAACAAGAGTGACGGAGAAAAGGAACATATTTTTCTGTGCTTCACCGATATTCCGGCACGATAGATTTTTTTGCATCATATCCTGGTCGAGGCCGGTCATCACGATGGTGATCAATGCACCACTCAGGAATTGCTTGAAGAAATTATTTTCATCTGCCCATCCGCCTTCGAAGAAAAATACTTTTGCATAACCTGCATCTCTTATTGCCCCCGGAAGATGTACCAATGAAATATCCAATTGGTGCATGATCGCGAAGACGGTCAGGATGACAGCAGCGAGCATACAAAATGTCTGAAGCGTATCTGTAAAAACAATTGTACGGATTCCTCCCTTGAAAGTATATACCCATATCAAAGCGATAGCGATGACGACCGTGACCGGAAATGGAATACCGAAGGGTGCGCAAAGCAATACATGTAAAACCATGACAGCGAGATACATTCGGAAGGCAGAGCCGATGAGACGGGAGAGCATAAAAAAAGCGGAACCTGTCTTGTAGGAAACCTTACCGAAACGCATACCGAGATAGCCATAGATAGAGATGAGGTTGAGGCGGTAATACAAAGGCATGAGAAAGAGAGAAATGGTCATGTACCCGAGCAGATATCCGAGGACAACCTGCATGTAGGAGAAGGCCTGGTTTTGGCCGGCTGCTCCGACAACGCCGGGGATGGAAATAAAGGTGACTCCCGAGAGGCTGCTGCCGAGCATGCCGATGGCGACGAGCCACCACTGGGATTTATGGCGATTGATAAAAAAATCATCATTGGTTGAGTTTCGGCTGGTGATCCAGGCGACAAAGATGAGCAGGAGGAAATACCCGGCTACGATGGTGAGGATCCAGAGAGGAGAGATTCCGACTGACGACATGGTGGGAAAGATAAGGCTGGTAAGCGGTAATCAGTAAGAAGTAATCAGTTTAAAATCTCGCAATTAAATAAACGCCAGGCAGTATGGACGAAAATGCTGAAACAGGTTAATCTTAAAATGAGTTGACAAGAAAAGGGAAAATTAATATTTAGTCATATGACTGTCAGATCATTAAACATGGGGAATAGGTATATACATTTTGACGAAAATTGATTATTATATTTAGGGCATGGAACGCGTTTCCTAATCATCGGAAATGTGGAAGGGCTGAATATCGCCCGGAATTTTAGGGGTTTCTCTTCATTGCATATACCTGAGAGGAGCTAATGTCTCAACCCTTTAATTTGATCCTGCTATGATTAGATCACCACACCCATTTTTATGGTTCATTCCGAACCAAGTCTCACCGTTGCATTTCACAGAACAGTTCTGTTGTTGAACATTGCCTCGTCGTTCCCCCGGGTCTGAGGATTCCTGTCTTTAGATTTTCCACGGGCGAGGTCAATATCGGCATGGTGCTTGTAATGCATAGGTGTATTCTATTGATAGCTGGCAAGCTAATACCCTCAAAGTGAATTAATGAAAACGATCAGAGGCTCATGGAGTCAGTCTGATCATGGTCCATATTTGGCCCATTTTTATTGGATTTAAACATGATGGTGAATAGAAAAACACAAAGCTACTTCAAGGACTTATGACAAGAACGCATACAATTTATAAATCACCTCTTTCCTTATTTGCTTCTTCTCACCGCAGGAGTATATTGTTTGGGTTGATGATTGTGGTGGGGAATTTGATTTTTATGGGTAGGGTTTTAGGGCAGACGACATATACATGGAGTGGTGCAAATGGAGCATCGTGGAACCTATCTACAAACTGGACGCCTACACGTAGTGGTGGTGGAGCCGCAACTGATATCTTAGTCTTTAACTCTGGAACTACACTCACAGTAATTGATGTAAATAATCAAGCCATTGGGAAATTACAAATCACAGGATCTGGTACAAATATTACTCTTAAGCCTGTAACAACTACCAGCCCTGCACTGACAATAAGTACAGCGGCCAATGATGCTTTGATTGTTGCTTCCGGATGCTCATTAACACTACTCGGCATAGATGCAGCAACAGATAGGAATCTAACTGTAACAACAGCTAGTTCTTCAGGATTGGAGGTAAATATTGATGGAACAGTCATCGTGGGTTATGACAATAATCAAACTGGTGCTGCAGGAGTATTTACAAAAGGAACAAATGCAGTTATTAATTTTAAAAGTGGTTCTCTATATCAACATGCAGTCAATGGTGGAAATATTCCTATTTCAAATTGGGATCAAAATTCAACTTGTAAAATTACAGGTATAACTGCAAGTGTACCTGGTAACAATGGCCAAGCATTTGGAAATTTAACTTACGATTGTACAAGTATGACCTCAGGCGCCAAACTAATGGCGAACACTGGACTTTCAGTAGCCGGAAATTTTCAGGTTATTAATACTGGTGCAGGTTTTTTACAAATGAATCAGGCTTCAATAAATGTCGGCGGCAGTTGTACAATAAGTGATGATTTTCAGTTTAATAATCCAACGAATAATCCAAGAACAATGAATGTGGCTGGGGATTTTTCTTTGACCGCAGGAACATTCTCATTATCCACAGCTGGAGGAATTGACACTTTACAGGTTAAGGGTAATTTTTCATTAAGTGGTGGGACACTAACTGAAAATGGTGCAAATCCTTCTGTCATATTTAGTAAAGCCGGTACCCAGACTTATACTTCAGGAAGTACTGTGTCAAATTCTATCCTATTTATAGTAAATAATGGTACGACACTTCAGATGGCATCTGAAAGTACAACTGTTGATGGAGCAGGATCATTTACTTTAGCTGCTGGAGCAACATTGGGGATAACTTCAACAGCGGGTGTCAATTCAATAGGAACAAATACTGGAAATATTCTTACAACCGCAGCACGAACTTATACTGCAGGTTCAAATTTCATATACAACGGCAGCGCAAATCAATCGGCAGGTAGTGGCCTTGCCGCAACAACAAAAGCTAATGTTACAATCAATAATCCGGGTAATACTGTTACTCTGGAAGGAAATACATTACTGACGGGTACCTTAATTCTGACTGAGGGATCAAATCTTGCATTATCAACATTTAATATCGGATCACCAACAAGTGTTGCCCTTAAATGCGGATCTTCAACAGCCTCGACAATTTCAGGAAGCGGAACACTTACATTAGCCGGACCCATAAATGTAACTGATGCTAATACAGGTACTAATGGAGCAACTATTTCTTGCCCCATTGCATTAGGAGCAACAAGAACAATTACTGTAGAGGATGATGGAACAAGTGCACCTGATTTCACTGCAAGTGGAATCATAAGCGG
>JBATMM010000376.1:0-14289 GCA_049289835.1 Saprospiraceae bacterium
GAAATAAGTGAAGCTTATTTGAAATAATGTTTCAGTAACAGTTGAATCCGATTCAAAAAATAAAATAAAATAAAAATGTAAAAATTAGCTACATAACGTATTTATACGTTATATTTGTTTTCATAACCATAAAAATATGAACCGGATTCAACGATTAACAAAGGGAGAGGAAGCGATCATGCATTTCATCTGGCAGTTTGGGAGATGCACAGTGGCTGACATCATTGAAAAAATACCTCCTCCTAAACCACCACATTCATCGATCTCCTCCATTGTGCGGATTTTAGAACGCAAGGGATTTGTAAATCACAAAACCTACGGCAGGACGTACGAATATTTTCCTCTGATCACAAAGGATGAATATTCAAGAGGTAGCCTTTTGTCTCTTATCCATAATTATTTCAATGGTTCTACACCGAAGCTTGTTTCATTTCTGGTGGAAGAAGAAGAGACGACCATAGAAGAGTTACAGGAAATCATTAAGCAGCTCAAGAAAAAATCATAGCCATGCTGATCACATATATGCTTCAGGTAACGATTTGTCTGTCTTTCTTTTATGCTTTGTATCATGTGGCATTGCAGAAAGAGACATTGTTTCAGACTAATAGGATTTATCTATTGCTCTCGGTTGTGATGAGTATAATCCTGCCACTGATCAGGATCTATATTCTGGAACAACAGAATGCACATTCGATTGTGACTGCTCCATATATCTATGTAGGTTCTTACCTCAATACGATGAACGAAGCGATCATTACTCCACGTGAGCAGGCGATACCTTGGTTAAGCATCCTTATGTCCTTGTACGTTTCGGGAGTTCTTTACCTGAGTTACAGGATAATAGTCTCTGTTGTAGCAATATTGAAAATGAAAAGAAATGGGGAAAAGAAATGGTTGTACGATCAACTTTGTGTCCTTTCTCCTGAAGTGAAGAGTCCTTTTTCATTTTTCTATACAGTATATCTGCCCCTGAGTCATCAATTCAATGAAGATGAGATGAAAGAAATTATTTCGCATGAGAAAACGCACGTCCTGGGATTTCACACTTTCGATGTGCTTTTTATGGAATTAGTTTGTATTGGTTTATGGCCAAGCCCCATGGTGTACATGTACAGGAAAAAACTAAGAGAAGTCCACGAATTTCTGGCCGATGCTGAAGTTGTCAAAGACACGCCCTGGGAAAACTATGCCTCCTTTTTGGTGTCACAGAAAAATGAAGGATTACAACATCGTCTGTCAAATCAACTGATCTATTCACAACTTAAAAACCGCCTTATCATGATGAACAAAGAGCGCTCATTTCAATCTGCGAAGTACAAATACTTTGGGATCATACCTATTCTTCTGATGGCATTGGTGATATTTTCATTCAGGGAGAAAGCAATACAAGACATAAATAAGATAGCGCCAGGTCACCATGTTTATGATCTCTATGCAAATGGTCTGGGTATTTATACTCCCCTTGATTCCACCTTATCTGATGACATAAGGGTGCTCCATGACACGAGCATTCTTGTGATTACTCAGAATAAAAGAATTCTTTTAGATCAAAAAGAAATTAAATATGAATTTTTAGAAGAGGCTTTAACAATAGCTGCCAAAAAAAGTCCAGGGCGATATATTTACCTACAAATGGATAAGCATTTGGCTGTGGCGGATCTTTCCAATGTTCTGGAGCTGGGGAATAAATTGAATATCCATTTTATTTTGCCTGAGAAAAATAATGATAAAGTAATCTATGATATGAAAGGTTCTTTGCGTGAAACCGTTATCACAGCAATAAGTTTAAACAAGAATTCTGGTAAAGAGGATAAATCATATAAGAATTACGTTGATTTTAAAACAGATGATCGTGCAAAGTTGCCTGGTTCAAATGACTCTTACTGGTATGCAGGCACTGAAGTATATAATCCATCCGAAAATCTTCCGGACCATGTCTTTGTTGACGAAATGCCTCGTTTTCCGGGTTCCTCTGACGACATGTTTAAATTCATTTATCAATCAATTAACTACCCTAAGGAAGACCGTGAGAAAGGAAATGAAGGATTAGTAATAGTTCAATTCATTGTTGAACCTGATGGCTCCATTTCAAGTGCTAAAGTGGTAAAGGGAATTAGTCCCGGACTCAATAATGAAGCTCTCAGGGTTGTCAATAGCATGAATGACATGCCCGAAAAATGGATACCTGGGACCTATGAAGGAAAAGCAGTTCCCATTGTATTTACATTGCCCTTCAAATTTGTATTGCAAGAGAAAGAAAGAAAACAGGATGTTGAATACTCGGAAGGTGAAGTGTTCACATATGTAGAGGAAATGCCATCATTTCCTGACGGAACTCAAGCAATGTACAACTACATTTGCCAGAATATAAAATATCCTGAGAAGGCGCGTGAAAGCGAAATCTCAGGACAAGTGATCGTACAGTTTGTAGTCTCCAAGGGAGGTGAGATCCAGAAGGCAAAAGTAGTCAGGGGTATCGGCGGCGGATGTGATGAAGAGGCTCTTCGCGTTGTCAATAGTATGCCAAGATGGACTCCGGGAAAACACAATGGAGTGTGTGTGCCTGTTATTTTTACTTTGCCAATCAAGTTTGTTTTAAAGGAAGATCAAAAGCCGGTCACGAAAAAGGATGAAACATATCAAAATGAATTGAATCGCAAAACTGATCCAGAACAAATACCATTGTTCTCCTTATCGCCAAGTCCCGCAAATGATGTCTTCCATGTGGAGTTTTCTAAAGAGGTCATTACAGGTTTCATCATTGCTAATTCAGGTGTGATTTGGCGAAAAACATTCAAAGAAATTGATGATTTTACTCAAACCTTTGATGTATCTAAATGGATTCCGGGTACGTACACCGTTCAGGCTTTTACCCGAGCTCAAACAGATTCAAAATCATTCGTTGTACAACATGAATAATTGAAAGATAAAAATATAAATTCGGTCGTGGAGACGAGATTTATCGCGTCTCTTTCTTTTGGAAATAAATAGCACAAACAAAAAAAACAAGCCGGACCTCATCTCCGGCTTGTTCATCTCAACAAACTACCAATCTTTAATCTCTCCAGTATTGTCGGTCACGGTCCCTGTGGCGATGACGTGTATAGATTTCTTCGCATTTGCCATGATCATTTCTAAATTGAAGGGTCTCACCATCATGTAGTATGATCGTATCACCATCATCATCTCTGAATCGATTCCCACTACGATCTCCATAGAATTTTTCCCAATCGCGATGATCCGTCTTCACCCTGATGCCATTACGGAAGGTTTCAATCTGAAGATTCCCTCTGCCATTTCGTGGATACCAGGTACCTTCCAGGTATTCATTCCGGTCTCTGTAAGAATCATTATACCAGTCATTTCTATTAGGACTGTCATATGAATCGCCGTATGGATTATAAATATTCCCGCGATTATCAAATTGGTTGTAATCACGAGTGTCTACCTTGTTGAAATTGATCCTTTTCTCTGACTTCACATCATTCCACACAAGTTGGTCATCATCGATCAACTCATACCAGTTGCCTCGCTTGTCAGTGAAATACCTGTTGTCGTCAGTCGTATAATTGTACCAGATCCCTTCATCAGTGCGCTTAGCTCTGAATCCATCCTGATCCTGTTCGATCCGTAAAGTGATACGCAAGCGCTCATTTCGCCATAGCCCGTCGAGATGACTAGCTCTTAGCGGAACAATTGCACTCAGAAATAAAATGATAAAAGAAGGGATAAATAAGATTGTCTTTTTCATAGCTCCTTGTTTTAATTAAAGACGAAGGATCGCAATGAAATTTTGTTAAGAACCTCTTATTACATGGTTAACTTTCAGTTATTCCAATGAGTAGATTAAATTACAAGTCCCCTTCAGGGGATGTAGGGGCAAAATACTATTCGTCTTTCTTTTCTTCACCTTCTTTCTTTTTGTCTTTTTTTCCAAAAATATCTTCGATCAATTTGCCTATACCCCTATTCTGGTCAGATCTTCTGACATATCTTCTTGGCCAAGTTATAGTGTCCCCGGCCATTCGGGTATTCAATTCAACCAAATCGCTGCCATCTGAGGTAAATGGACAATCCTTAACCCATTGATATTCCTCTGGCCAGTAACCAGTGAACCATGATTTATACTCCGGATCGTTTTGTAATTTTTTCACAAATTCACCCCAGATCGGTAAAGCTGTTTTGCTGCCCTGTCCATCTCTCAGACTATTAAAACTGACACGCCGA
This sequence comes from Saprospiraceae bacterium, assembly GCA_049289835.1. Lineage (GTDB taxonomy): Bacteria > Bacteroidota > Bacteroidia > Chitinophagales > Saprospiraceae > Opimibacter. Next base: position 4,228 of record JBATMM010000376.1, read on the forward strand.
TCAAAACATCCTACCCAAGTGCCGGCAATAAATTTTGGTGACATACCCACAAATAAACCATCAGACTGAAACTGAGTCGTACCCGTTTTTCCTGCGAGTGCACCTTTAAGGCCATAGATATATCGAAGTGTACCTGCCATGCCTCCATCAACAACCGAAGCTAATAGCTGATCCATCATCAATACAGTTTCTTCTGTGAAAACACTGGTGGTGGGTTGACTCTTATATTCTTCAAGCACTGTACCATCTGCATCTTCGATCCGGGTGATCAACATATAGGGACGATGATTTCCTCTGGTGATAAACGTTGAGTAGGCGCTGACAAGATCAAGTAATGTTATTTCTGCAGTGCCAAGTGCTAATGAGGGTACCCTGGGAAGCTCTCCTTTAATACCCATTCGTCTTGCTTTCTGAATGACAGCATCTATCCCCGTATCATATATCAATTGTACTGCTATCGTATTGACACTATGCGCTAAAGCTCCATTCAGTGAATAGAATCCACCATATTGATAATTCGAATTCTTAGGCGTCCAGTTTTCATTTTTTACTACATATGTATGCAGTTCGTTTGGATAAAAAGAACATGGGCTTATTCCCTGCTCGAGTGCTGTAGCATAAAGCAATGGCTTAAATGCAGAGCCAGGTTGTCGTGGGGTGATCAAATAATCAATGTTGAATTGTTGAGCATCATTTCCACCTACCCACGCCAGTACGCCACCCGTCTTTGGATTAATAGCTACAAGTGCTCCCTGCAACATCCTCAGGTCATGCTTTAAACTATCCATCGGGGATGCAATAGTATCCTTAACTCCTCGTGATGTCCACCATTTTATTTTCTGCTTCAGATCAAATGAATCCCTGATATCTTTTTCACTATAACCTTCTTTTATATAAGCCTGATACCTTGAGGACCGCTGCATTAGATCATCCAGAGGGGCTTCATATTCTTTATAATCTTTAAATTGTTTATCAAAGACAGATTGAAGTTCTGCAACATGATTTTTGACAGCTTCCTCCGCATATTGCTGCATGCCAAAATCAATAGTTGTATAGATTTTTAGGCCATCGACATATAAGTTATACGGTTCTCCGTTGGGTTTCGTATGCGCCCTGCACCAGTCAAGCAATACCGGCCTCAATTGATTTCTGAAATAAAGTGCGATCCCTTCTGAATCTGTATTGCGTTGATAACTCAATTTTAAGGGAATACGACTGAGCGAATCATACATCAATGAATCTATCATGCCATTGACTTCCATTTGATGTAAGACTACATTCCTTCGCTGAACAGCACGCTCGGGAAAATTCCGAGGATTGAAATAACTGGTGGCCTTTAATAAACCGACAAGCAATGCACTTTCTTCAATGGCCAGTGTATCGGCTGTTTTACTAAAATACCGATCAGCTGCAGCATCAAGACCATAAATATTTTCCCCAAATGGGACCGTATTGACATAAAAAGTTAGAAGTTGTTCTTTGGTATATGCATTTTCAAGTCTTGAAGCAATGATAAACTCCCTGAATTTATTGATGAGCATCGAACCTGCCCAGAAATCTTTTCGGGGGAATAAGTTTTTTGCTAGTTGTTGAGACAACGTACTTCCACCTCCAGCGCTTTCCTGTCCCAATAAAATTCGTTTCACAAGAACACGCATCCAGCTTCTGAAATCAATACCATGATGTGTCCAGAATCTTTCGTCTTCTACAGCGATAAGGGAATTCATAAACTCCGGTGGAATCTGATCGAATTGTAATGTATTCCTGTTTTTTGTATAATACTTGCCCATCAGTTTTCCATCAGCACTGTAGATTTTTGATGCTTCAGGTTGACGAATAGACAGAAGAGTTTTTTTATTTGGAATCGAACCGAATAGGCCGGCCCAGGTCAGGAGAAAAAGGAAAACAAATAATAAAATGATTGCGCCAATACCTTTGAGGCCATAAAAGAACATCCTTTTTCGACCCTTCGGGTCTTTAATAGCGACCTTAAACCTTGTCCACAATGACACCAGGTAGTTTCGTATTCTTTCAGTATTTATTTTAGGGTTTCCCTTAATAGCCATATCGTTGTTCCGAGGGTATGAAAAGTCTTAGTTCATATAATTTAGCCTGTGCTATGAGTTAATATCAGTAGAAAGGGAATGAAATTCTTTTGAAAAAAAATGGGGTATTATCGACAATCATTAAACAAATTGCACCCTTTGTTGCTTTTATCAATGACATGAAGCCGTAGTGATCCCTCCTATGTCGGGCAAATATCGTTATTCCCTCGGGTAAAATAGCCCTAATGTGCAGTTATGGAATTAGTCCATAAACCAGTTTTTTACCAGGCCTCCCTCAAATGAATAAAATTGATATTTTGCTTGTTGCAAAACCTAAGAAATAAAAAACACAATTGACCATGAAATCAGGAAATTCTTTAATGATCATTAAGTTAACTTTTCTCATTTGTTTTTTCTTTATTGCTGCATGTGCCGTCAATCCGGTTTCGGGAAAGAAAGAATTCGTCCTGATGTCCGAGCAGCAGGAGATAGCACTGGGCGCTGAGTCAGATCCGCAGGTCATAGCTGAGTATGGATTGTATGACAATCAGGCATTACAGGATTTTATCAATACCCGTGGTCAGGAGATGGTAAAAATTTCACATCGGCCAAATTTGAAATTTACATATCGAATCGTTGACTCTCCGGTAGTCAATGCTTTTGCTGTCCCCGGTGGATATGTTTATTTCACTCGGGGTATCATGGCTTATTTTAATAATGAAGCTGAATTTGCCGGTGTACTTGGGCATGAGACAGGACACATCACTGCCCGTCACGGCGTTGAACAATACACAAAATCAACCCTTGCCAATGTGCTTCTTATAGGTGGAATGGCCGTATCCAAAGAATTTGCAGCCTTTGCTAATACAGCTCAGACTGCATTAAGTCTTCTCTTTCTTAAATATAGCAGGGATGATGAGAGCCAGGCCGACCAATTGGGTGCTGAGTATTCCACAAAGGTTGATTTTGATGCACACCAGATGGCAGATTTTTTCAAAACCCTGAAGTCATTGAGTGATGACTCTGGTGAGAGCCTTCCAACATTTTTATCCACTCACCCTGATCCTGCTGACCGATATAACAAAGTAGATAAAGCAGCTACAGAATGGCAAGCTAAATATCCCGGCGAAACATTTAAAGTCAATAGGGATTCTTACCTGAAAATGGTTGACGGAATTATTTTTGGGGAAGATCCGCGCCAGGGATTTGTTGAAGCTGGTGTTTTTTATCATCCTGATCTCAAACTTCAATTTCCGGTACCTTCCAATTGGCAATTACAGAATAGTCCTTCACAGGTGCAAATGGCGCCATCTAATGGTAAAGCACTTATGATATTTACTATAGCTGAAGGAAATTCATTACAGACTGCTGCAACAACAACTGCCACTAATTTAAAGCTTAATGTTACTAACAGTCGTCAATTGACCGTGAATGGCCTTGCGGCTATGGAAGTATTATCTACCCAGGATACGCAGGATCCAAACACTGGCACCACGACATCGATCGCTGTGAAAAGCATGTACATTCAATACAAACAGAATATATATGTATTTCACGGCGTCTCTACTCCGGGTGATTTTCAGAGCTATGCGAGTCAATTTGATAAAACAATGACGGGATTCAAAGAACTGAAAGACCAGGCCAAAATCAATGTCAAACCTGATCGGATTAAAGTGGTCTCTGTTGCAAAGTCAGGCACCCTGACTCAGGCACTACAGGCAGCGGGTGTTCCGGCAGACCGAATAAAGGAATTTGCAATCGTCAATGGAATGAGTCAATCAGATCAGGTCTCTGCAGGTACTTTGATCAAAGTACTGGGCAAATAGAAATCTGATATTCACTTCATGCACCCCAATAAGACGAGATTAGCGGGGTATTGGTAGATTAATAAAAGAAAGCTACCTTTGCCCCGCTAAAAATTTATCCTATTCAGAATGCTTATAATCGAAGTAAAAGACACAGAATCAATTGATCGCGCTCTTAAGCGTTACAAACGTAAAGTTCAGAACGTCAGATTGATCCAGGAATTACGCCGCCGCAAGGAATTCGTAAAACCATCCGTTGTTCGTAGGAACCAGGTACTAAAGGCTGTCTACCGCACTAAGAAACAGGGCGAAGAGAGCATCTAAGATCTTAGCGGATCTTTAGAAACCAGCATTCCCAGATTTTCAAATGTTCTTATTGTTACCTGGTAGAGTTCAACGTTAGTGTATAACCTAACTGTTGAATAATACTACATTTGCATTGACTACTTGCCCGGGTGGTGAAACAGGTAGACACGCAGGACTTAAAATCCTGTGACCCTAAAAGGTCGTGCCGGTTCGATTCCGGCTCCGGGTACTTTACATTTTTAGATTTTCGATTGACGATTTGTCGATTATTATGTAATTCATTGCTTATCAGCATAAAATCATATGACTGATAGAACATAAGATTTTCAAAACCTTTACCTCCATCTTCCTTCATTTTACACACAGGCCACAATTGGCATATAATTTTGTTGGTAATCAGCAATCTTTATATGAAAAGAAATCTTGATATATGTGTCCTTTCTGATTTCCACTTAGGAACTTATGGATGCAGGTCTGAAGAACTGCTCCAATATCTTCTCAGCATAGAGCCTTCTCGTCTGATTTTAAATGGTGACATTTTCGATGCCTGGCAGTTTAAAAAGAAGTATTTCCCCGCATCGCATTGGGAGATCATTGAACGCATTCTACAGATGGCTAATACAGGGACAATAGTTTATTACCTGACCGGCAATCATGATGGCATAATGAGAAGACTGGATTCTCTTGATTTAGGTAATATCCGTCTTCGCGATCAACTTGAACTCAGGATACAGAATAAGACATATTGGTTTTTTCATGGTGATATTTTTGATGCTTCCGTTTTGATTTCGCCATGGCTAGCCGCTTTAGGTGGCAGAGGCTATGACTGGCTTATCAGGCTTAATGCATGGATCAACAGATGGAGAATAAGTTTTGGATATTCGAAGATTTCATTCGCCCACAAGGTCAAACACTCTGTAAAGCATGCCGTAAAATTTGTTTCAGATTTTGAGAAGCAGGCTATCGAGATAGGGATGAAGAAAGGTGTTGATGCAGTAGTTTGCGGTCATATCCATCAGCCTTGCATCCGCACCATTAATAAGGAGAAAAGAGAAATAACCTATATGAATTCCGGTGACTGGCTTGAAAACCTCTCTTCGCTTGAATATAATGCAGGCAAATGGCGGTTATTCAGATATAATGATCAGAAAGAAAATGATTTGGAAGAATTCCTAACTCATCTTGAGGATGATCAATATATTTTTCCCGGGAAAGGAGCTAAATCCCTGGACACGCGGGACTTAAAATAAGAAACCCCGAAGAAACTTCGGGGCATCTGGAGCGGAAAACGAGACTCGAACTCGCGACCCCGACCTTGGCAAGGTCGTGCTCTACCAACTGAGCTACTTCCGCAGGTTAAAAACCGGACCGCAAATATACATTTTTTATAATTTCAGGTTTCCTAAAGGGTATATCTCTCCAAAAATTCCCCTTTGACCCCTATGAAGATTGCCCTTATTGACAACTACGACTCCTTCACGTATAACCTTGTTCAATACTTTGAGGAAAACTCCAGTGTCACTCTGGATGTCATTCGGAATGATGATTTTATTTTATCGGATCTGACTTCTTTTGATAAAATTGTAATCTCACCAGGGCCAGGACTTCCGGCTCACAATGGCATTCTCCTCGATACCATAAGAAAGTTTAGTGGTGAAAAGCCAATTTTAGGCGTTTGCCTTGGATTACAGGCTATCTATGAAGCCTTTGGCGGTCATCTTGTCAATTTGAAAGAAGTGCATCATGGAGTCTCTTCAAGTGTATTTATCCTTGATGGCAGGGATCTCCTTTTGGAAGGTTTAACTAATCCATTCCTGGCCGGTAGATATCATAGCTGGGTTTGTCATCCAGAGCATGTTCCTGCTGAATTGGTTGTAACAGCTATTGATGAAAAAAAGCAGATCATGGCTTTACGTCACCGGCACCATAATACGTATGGTGTCCAATTCCACCCGGAATCTATACTGACTCCGGAAGGAAAAAAGATGATTAGGAATTTTGTGGAAATATAGTCCTCGATTGCCCCAATATCCCCTGAAAAATTGGACTTCTAATTCTATTGTCTTCTATTATTGTCTTACCCTCTTACTGTCTTACCCTCTTACCGTCTCACCAACCAAGAATATAAGCAAATATCAACGGAGCTACAATTGTGGCATCAGATTCAACTATAAACTTTGGCGTATTAATATCCAGCTTACCCCAGGTAATTTTTTCATTGGGTACAGCACCAGAATAAGAGCCATAAGAAGTTGTTGAATCAGAAATCTGACAGAAATAACTCCAGAATGGTACATCATGCCATTCAAGGTCCTGGTACATCATCGGAACGACACATATCGGAAAATCACCAGCAATACCTCCACCAATCTGAAAGAAACCTACGCCTTTGCCTCCTGAATTATGTCGATACCAATCTGCAAGCCATACCATGTATTCAATACCACTTTTCATGGTAGAGGCTTTGAGTTCATTCTTTATGATGTAAGAAGAAAAAATATTTCCCATGGTACTGTCTTCCCATCCCGGCACAACAATTGGAATATTTTTTTTCGCAGCGGCGAGCATCCAGCTATTTTCAGGATCTATTTCATAATGTTCTTCAAGCACACCACTCAGCAACATCTTATACATGTATTCATGAGGGAAATACCGTTCACCTTTTTCGTCAGCATCCTTCCATATTTTAAAAATATGTTTTTGAATTCGTCTGAAAGCTTCTTCTTCAGGAATACACGTATCCGTCACCCGGTTATAATGATTTTCAAGCAACTCCCATTCTTCTTTAGGACTCAGATCCCTGTAATTCGGTACTCGTTTGTAATGACTATGTGCTACGAGATTCATGATGTCCTCTTCAAGATTAGCGCCTGTACAGCTGATGATACTGACTTTATCCTGACGGATCATTTCAGCAAGACTCAGTCCTAATTCAGCAGTACTCATCGCACCAGCCAGGGTAATCATCATCTTACCCCCTTCATCTAAATGCGCAACATAACCTTTAGCAGCATCAATCAAAGCAGCCGCATTGAAATGTCGGTAATGATGAAGTATGAAATCCGTGATTGGTTTATTGCTCATATGGTGGATTTGCGATTTTTTGAATTTGTATTTACTATTATTTTTTCGATGCCAGATAAAAGGATGCCGGATGCCGGACTCATGACTCGTTTAGTTTATCGATAATTGCCTATTGCCTATTGCTCATTGCCTATTGCTTTTTCCCTGCTCCCTGCTTCTCTCACGTGTCATACCCTAGAATTTGTAACATTTCATTCGGCCTTTGCTCCGGTCGCCAGAGTGTATCAATGAAATTCCCTTTCTCATCCCGATCCACAAGGATGTGTTGCGGAGAAGGAATAAGACAATGTTTAATTCCTCCATATCCACTGATAGCATCCTGGTAAGCTCCGGTGTGAAAAAAACCGATATACAATGGTTCTTTATCATCAGGGCTGAATGTCGGGAGAAATACCTGCTGGTTGAGATCATCAAAATTGTAATAATCAGAATGATCACAGCTGATACCACCGATATGCACGCGACTGAATTCACTATTCCATTTATTGACAGGCAACAAAATAAAACGCTCGGATAGACCCCATGAATCAGGAATCGTATTCATCAGGCTATTATCAATAAGATACCATAATTCAGAATCATTTTGTTGTTTCTGCTCAAGCACAGTAAATATCGTTGCTCCACTTTCACCTACTGTATATTTTCCAAACTCCGTAAATATATCAGGTTCGTCAATACCTTCTTCTTTACAGATAGCTTTGATATTCCTGATGATTTCATCGACCATGTATTTGTAGTCGTATTCAAAAGAGAGGCTATTCCGAATAGGAAACCCTCCGCCAATATTTAATGCCGTCAGCGATGGACAGATCTTTTTAAGAGCAGCAAATATTTTAAGGGCTTTCTTAAACTCTCCCCAATAATAAAGGGTGTCTCTGATGCCCGTATCGACAAAAAGATGCAACATCTTTACATGAACTCTTTTCTTACGTGCTATCTTTTCTTTGTAAAATTTAATCACTTCAGTAGGCCTTATACCAAGCCTTGAGGTGTAATAAGCTGATTGAGGTTCCTGCTCGATGGCTACCCGAAGACCTATCTGAACATTCCCTTTGATTCGTTCAAGCAGCAAATCCAGTTCATTTGTATTGTCCAGTACAGGTATGGAATTTGTAAATCCCATTTCATAGAGCTGGGATATTCCATCGAGGTATCGATCAGTTTTATATCCGTTGTGTACCAGGGTAATATCCCTGTTAATATCACCACTACGGTATAAACTGATGATCAGATCAATATCAAAAGCTGAAGATGTCTCAAGATCTACATCATGCTCCAAAGCCTTTTTAATCACATGACTGAAATGGCAGCATTTTGTACAATAACAGTAATGATATTTACCCTGATAGTGCTGACTCTTCATGGACCTGTTAAACCAATTCTTGGCTTTTTTAATCTGGTCTCCGATCTTGGGCAGGTAAGTTAATTTGAAGGGCGTCCCGTATTTGTCAATGATATACTTCAATGATATACCATGGAAACTGAGATCGCCATTGTGGAGATCAAAGCCGTCCTGCGGGAAATAATATGTTTGCTCAATAAGGTCAAAATAACTGTTCTTCATTCTTCAGGTCCTGTAGCCGGGGATAGTAAAGACAATCGGCCGGGTCAAAAATAATCAAATCGAAGTTTAAGACAGAGATTTCTTCCGTGCCTATAACCAGTCCTTACGTTTGAAGTAGATAATCTGAGCAATTCCCATAGCAATCATTAGAATCCACAATATTGGGTATGCCAATGGCCAATCATATTCAGGCTGAAATTTAAAATTCATCCCATAGACGCTGGTGATGAAGGTAAGTGGAATGAATATGGACGTGACCACGGTCAGTATTTTCATCACATTTGTCATTCTGTAGGTGATCTCAGACATGAATAAGTCATGCAACGAAGAAAGATGATCATTTTGATTGTCATTAAGATCCAGCATTTGCATGATATTGTCCATGACATCTCTAAGGTAGCGTCTTGTCTTGTCTGTCATCATCGTATTGTCCGTGCGTTGCAAAGCATTTACAGCTTCCCGTGAAGGAAGGATTATCCGATGCATTTCAGAGATATCCTGCCGTAACTTATATATCGATTGTTTTAATTCAGGGGATGGATTTTTATGAATTTCAGCCTCAAGTGAATGAATCCATTCACTGCATCTGTCGATGACAGGAAAATAATGATCCGTGATGAAGTCAATGATGGCATATAAGAGGTAATCCGTTTTTCTTGACCGGATCCTTGAGCCCGGTTGTTGCATTCTCACTTTTAACGCCTGGAAACTGTCATCAGGATATTCCTGAAAGGTGATTAATGTACCTTCGGTCATATAAATTGCAATCTGCTCACTTAGAAAATCTGAACTGTTTTGAGTTGGCAGAAAGTTTTTCAGAATCATAAAGATCCCGTTGTCAGTATGTTCAAATTTTGGTCGTTGTTCAGGATCAAGTACATCTTCGAGTAACAGAGGATCCATTCCAAATGCTTTTCCGATTACTTCGATTTCCGCAGCATTGTGAAGACCTCTGACATCAAGCCAGTAGAAAAAATTCGGGTTGGTTTCAGGTACTGCTGCAAGTTCAATTTCCTCAATGGTATCAGCATTGTACCTGACGAATTCTTTTATGATCAGGTTTGATTTTTGGAGGCCCGTGTAAATCAATGACCCCGGAGGCAAACCTGTTTTTCTAATTTTTACGGACGGCATTTTAAGAATTTTGGAATTAAGATTTTAGGATTTAGAATTATAAATTGCAAATGAGTAGTCAACTATTTGCCAATTTTTTATTTTGTTCATTGCCAATTTTTTTATTTTGCCTTTGCCTTTGCCT
>JBATMM010000377.1:0-3073 GCA_049289835.1 Saprospiraceae bacterium
TCCGTTAAGCCTGTTAATGCCCAGGTTTCTGTCACTGTTTTGATCATCGACGTGTGATCATACAGCACATTACTCACTTTACCAGCAGGAATATAAGGTGATACCACAACAGCCGGAACTCTGACGCCATATCGTGTGAAATCAAATCCATGTTTACTATACTTCGTTCCTCCGTCAGCGGGTGGTGGTGCCGATTGTGGTCCTACATGATCATAAAACCCTCCATGTTCATCATACGTAATGATGAGTAAGCTATTTTCCCAGATGGGCGAGTTAAGGATAGCCTCATAAACTGTTTTAATTAAAGCTTCTCCCTGTTGCATTCCATCCATCGGATGTTGTGATGATCCTCCTCTGTATGTATCAAGAAAAATATCTCCATAGTTGGGTTCGATTAATGTCAGAGCATAATCATAATCATCAGCCAGATCACTTGCGAATGTGCTGATGTCATTCATCTCACTCCAATGTATCCCTTCAAGTGCCTGTACAATCGGGAAACTTAATTCTGTATATCTATCCTGGTAAAGCCTGTACTTCAGTTTATTCGTCTTCAAGTATTCAAAAACAGAGCCATTTGGAAAACTAAAGCCTTTCAGGAATTCACCCACCATTTGTTGTTTCATGGTAGGACTATCATCGAGGCCATTGGAAGAAGCTGCATATGCGAAAAATCGATTTGGCCATGTAGGCCCTGGAATCGATGAATACCAATTGTCACAAATTGCAAACTGAGTGGCTAATGCATACATAGCCGGAAGTTGTTTTTGTGTATCAAAACACAACATGACATCGCCGATATCAGTAGCAGGTGGAGGCGAATAATGAATTATTTTTGTTTGTTCAGAAACGGATGTGGCATAGCTTGCAGCAAATCCTAAATTATCAATTGTATTTCCGGGAGGGGGATAAGGGTCTCCATATTTCCATACCGGAGCTTTATCATCCTGACCGCAAAGTTGTTGAAGCGTATCCATAAATTCATGTCCGGGATCAGAAGGCATCCAATCTGGTGCAGGCTTTCCTACAGGATAGATTTTGCCACCATATGAATTAGAGTTTTTACCTGCTACAACTCCATTGATACCCGGTATACCTGAAAGCCCAAAAACATTGTCGAACGAATGATTTTCGAGCATGAGGATAAATACGTTTTTGATTTTTTGATTTGACATTATTTTTAATTTAGAAATTATAAACAAATTTTTAAGATTAGATATTTTTCTGTAACAACGGAAGTTACCTGTATTCAAGTAGTAAAAAAAATGAACCACTTAAGGCACTTAGGTCACATAAGGAATACACTTAAGAAAAGTGTACATCCTCCACTTGAGCACAGTGAAACTCACTTTCCTAATTTGATTATTAAAAATTGCCTATTGCTCTTCGCCTCTTGCTTATTGCTTATTGCTTATTGCCTATTGCCTATTGTTCCATTCAACTCACCAATCTCCCCTCCTCATCCCACTGCGCCAATACATTCCTTTTTTCCTGATCCACACATTTCGCAAGCCATTCCTTTTCATAACTCATTCCATGTTTAGCCAATACATCTTCAGGCACGCCATCCCATACATTCGCCACATTCCCCTGATAACCGAGATCATCAATACCCATACGTGTCGTGTAATAACCTGTCAGCACAAGATTGCGCATGCGGGAAAAGAATTCAGCTCCCTGTGCCAACTCAGGAGCAACATCATCGGGATATGCAATCTCATCAAGGATCTGTTTTTGCTGCTGCATATTACAGGAAATAAAATTGGTATCAAACAAACGTCCACTACGATGATCCAGCCACATCAATCCGCCCCGTATCGGCAACTGGTGCGAGGTGATATCCTTGACAATAAAATCCATAAACTCCGGCACACCTGCATCTGTAGCAGATCCCGCTGTCGCTGTCGCCGGAAGAATGAGATCACATAAGACAGCAATTGTCGCCAGTTCATGTTCCTTCAGGAAAGTAGAAGCATACACCTGTGCATCATGCGCTTTTTCTTTTTCTGTACGACCATAAAGTCCGGGCGTGCTTTCTCTTCCATTTATTTTTTCATCCGCTTTTTCAGGTTGGCAACCGGCTATAAACAATGGTCCGGCTATACCACCTACCAACATAGATTTGATTGTTTCTCTTCTCTTCATGTTCGTTTACTTAAATATTTTGTTTTTTCAATTGGTCCACGATATAGTCACATGTCTTCCATGACAATGCCAGGATCGTCCAAGTCGGATTTTTATCCGCCTGTGATACAAAGGGTCCGCCATCTACTATGAATACATTTTTCGCATCATGCAATTGTTGATTCGCATTGACCACTGATCGTTTTTTATCATTGCCCATGCGTGTAGTGCCGACTTCATGTATGATACGACCCGGTGCGGCAAGTCCGTAATCATCATCCTTGCCAGGTTTGCTTCCAAGCAAAGTACCACCCATCGCTGTCAGTATTTCTTCAAACGTATCGTGCATATGTTTTCCTTGCAATAATTCATGATCGGTCCAGGTATAATTAAAACGCAGCACGGGGATACCAAACTCATCAACCACATGCGGATCGATTTCACAATAATTATCTTCACGCGCTATGCATTCTCCCCTGCCTGAGATACCCACTGTGGAGCCATAAAATGATTTCACATCTTTACGAAGCTGGTCACCATATCCACCTACTTTTTTTCCGATGTGTACATTCAATTCATTTGGATCAAAACCAAAACCATACGATGGCATATCCATCCCACCCCAGGCTTCCATATGATAGCCCCTTGGAAAATCAAGTTTCTTATTGTCCAGCCACCATGGAAAATAAATATGCATGCCACCTGTTCCATCTTCATTATAAAGTTTTCGATCCATGAGTGCCGGAATGAATGCACTTCGACTTGCACCCGTACTATCATGGAGAAATTTTCCAACCACTCCACTACTATTTCCTAGACCTCCGGGATGTTGTTTGCTTTTTGTATTCAATAATATGCGTGCTGAACTACATGCAGAAGCAGCGAGTACCACCACCTTTGCTTTGAGTTCGTATTCCTGTCGATCTTCTTTATTGATATACGATATACC
>JBATMM010000378.1:0-6566 GCA_049289835.1 Saprospiraceae bacterium
AAATGGAATTTTGAATAACGAATAACGAATATAGAATTATAAAGGAAAACGACGAATTGTAAAATTTGAAATTAAAGACTCACGATCGCAGTCCAATATCTTAACTCGCTGCCATGCCCATAATTCATAACCTTTTTTGAACCACTCAGGAACTTAAGAACACTTAAGACGACACTTAAGGAAAATTGAACCACATAGGCACATAGTTAACATAGAAGTTAACATAGTGATTCAATAATGATCACCCGATCACCAAATCACTCGATAACAGATCAACTACCTCGGCGGCCGATATCCCGACTGATCCAAAATCAGCTGTGCATCTTTCATTGTGATCAATTGTTGGAGAGTCGTCTCCGGATGTTTCGCCATATATGCTTTTACAATTTGCCATCCAAGCCATGAGCCTGTATTGCCCGGTGACTGAGCTGGCATGCCCGGCGATGAAGGACTCGGACCAACAAACTTTTGGATTTTTCGCATCGAAGTTTCATAGAGCATATCCTGAGTGGTGAACTGATAATAAATGTTTCGCTCATTGTCCTCCACCCATTTTAATTTAACGAGCGGATAATCGATGATAACGGAATCATGCGTTTCCGGCAAAAGCGATTTCATGATGTAAAGTTTTTTGCCATGATTAATTATGATGTCCAGGAAACGTTCACCATCTGGTGGGCCCACGAGGTCATCAACCCATACATCCAGTGTTCTCCTGACGATATGATCTTTGTTGTACGAACGAGTCAGATAATCAGAGAATGCATTGTTCATTCCTGTATATTTCAAATAAGGAAATGTATCACCTAAGAACATTTCAAGACTTATCCCAAGTCCATCTGTCAGACTATCTTCTGAATAAATAAACGGGAAGTATCCAAAATCAGAAACTGTCGTATAAATCCTTGGAGTCTTTTTATCCGGAAAATAGTATTTAGCATATGTAAAAGCTTTCTGAAGATCTTTTTCAACCTTATCCAACTTTGGGAATATTTGTTGAACCGTGTCATAAAGCCAGCGTGTGCCTGGTTGTTTTAACCAATAGAGGATGTTCTTCAGGCGGGTTTCCCGGTCAGTATTGACAATGATATCATCCTCCATGGGAATCACATGATCAAAATAGACCTTCGAGAAGGCCGGGTAATCATCCATCAGCTTCTGAAGCTTTACAGCATCAATCGCCGTATCTGCCAATAATAGCTGTTCAAATCGTGTCACCTTCAGGTCGACATGAATATCAGACACATCCGGTATATTTGCAGTCTTATCGGGATGGCAGGATAAGATGACCAAAAGCGGCATCAGGAAGAAGAAATTTGACCATTTAATCGTGATCATTGTGAACTTCATGGTAGTTGTAACATTTATATAGGGGTCTCCCCCGTACAAATAAGAATTATGAAACGAATACTTACAAAGATATTGTGTACAGGGTTAGTGTTAGTTTGCGCTTCACTTGCTGTAGTCGGTCAGGATAGGGCCCTGAGAATAGGTTTTCAGACCAGTCCTTTTGTTTCCTGGATTGGCAATAACGACAATCTTATTGTCAAAAACGGAAGCAACATCGGTATAAAGCTGGGTTCTACAGTGGATATTTATTTTAAAGACAATTACTCTTTTACCACCGGCATCAACCTTGCTTTTCATGCAGGAGGCGAGTTTCAGTATGAAATCGGGGGCAATTATCTGCCGAATTCTGACTTGAGTGAACCTTTTCTAGGTGATAAACCCATGCCGGATGGAACCAAGATTAGGTATAGTCTTCAATATGTAGAAATTCCACTTGGCCTGAAGATCCGATCCAAAGAGATTGGATATGTGCGATATTTCGTAGAAGCACCTGTTTTTAATTTTGCTTTTTTGACAAGGGGCAGGGCCAATATTGAAACGAATATCAAGAAGTATGATCAGGAGAATATATATAAAGATCTGAATGTGGTCAATCTGTTTTGGGGTTTTGGGGTAGGCATTGAATATTCGATCAGTGAAAATAATGCCTTAGTTGGCGGTCTGTATTACCAAAATGGACTCCTGGATTTCACAAAGGACGATGGTCATCGGGCTATTCCCAATCCAGAAGTAAACCCACCTTTTTTAATACAACAAGACGATTCGAGGGCTGTAGTCAATAATCTTGTGCTTAGGTTGGGTATCATTTTTTAATTTCCCCCTAAAAAGTAGTATTCGCACACTTTCTTTACCTTATTTATTTCTAAGCATTAGCGCGTTTAATCAGGATATGATGCATGACTATGAGACATTGTTAGATGATTTTATTCATCGTGGACTGGCTGAAGATGTGGGTGAAGGTGATCACACCTCAATGGCTTGCATACGTGCTACAAGAATCAGCAAAGCCAAACTTCTCATTAAAGATGATGGCATCATATCGGGTGTCAGTGTGGCTAAAAGAATCTTTCATTCGCTTGCGGCAGCCGCTGATTTTGAAGAATTGATTCCGGATGGTAGTGTGGTCAAGCCGGGTGATATTGCGTTCTACATTACTTGTCCTACAAGGGCATTACTGATGGGTGAGCGTCTTGCATTGAATACGATGCAGCGGATGAGTGGGATCTCTACGATTGCTTCTCTCTTTGCCCAGGAGGTCGAAGGATTGCCTGTCAAAGTACTTGATACACGTAAGACGACTCCAGGTATGCGATTTTTGGAGAAAGAAGCGGTGCGACTGGGCGGATGTAATAATTATCGATCCGGCTTATACGACTGGATCATGATCAAGGACAATCATATTGATGCCTGCGGAGATATTCCTACGGCGATCGATCGGGTACAGGAATACCTGGCGAAGACGAGAAGAGAAATGGGCATCACGATTGAGGTCCGGAACCTTGTCGAGCTTCAGAAAGTGCTTGATCATGGAGGTGTAACGCGCATCATGCTTGACAATTTCGAGATCCCGATTTTGAGAGAAGCGATCGCGATGGTGGGCAGTCAATTTGAGACTGAAGCTTCGGGAAGCATTACGCTTCACAATGTGCGGGCCTATGCTGAAACAGGTGTTGATTTTGTTTCTTCGGGGGCGTTGACGCATAGTGCGGGTACTCTTGATATGAGTTTAAAGATTATTTTTTCGGAAGGATAAAATATCCAGTGATCTGGTGATCCAGTGATCTGGTGATCCAGTGATCTGGTGATCTGGTGATCGAGTGATTATTGATAAGCTTAAAGACATCAGCCCTTATTAAAAGGAGAGGTATATTTCATGTTTTAGGAAAACACAATAGTATTTTAGGAAAACATAATTATGTTTTAGGAAAACACAATAGTATTTTAGGAAAACATAATTATGTTTTAGGAAAACACAATAGTATTTTAGGAAAACACTATTGGATTATGGAGAATATTAAATAGGGTTATCCATAGCCCAATCTCCGGCTATAAACTTGATTATTCTACAATAAAATTAACTAATGCGGGCTTAAAAACACGAGGAAGCCTACAAAGGCCGCCAGCATGAGGACTATAAGCCAGAAACGCATATCGGTATAGAACAGGTCTTGTTCTCCAAAATTTTTCTTTGTGGTGGATCTTTCTTTCACAGACATTGCTTTCTCGGGTTGAAACTGATCTTAGTTTTAGTAATTCCTTGACCAAAGACTTTCAAAAAGGATGCCATCACGTTTTTGCATAATATGATATTTGAGTGTTTTTAGTGGTTTTATGCGTAAGACACTGATTTCTTGTGGGCTATATATCAGGATAGATTTGGATGCCGGATTATTTGATGCCTGATGCGGGACTCATTTTTTGGGAGGTTTGTTAATTAATTTAGCTCCTGGAAGTAAAAATGACGAAATGACTCTTGTTCTCTTACTCTCTCACTCTCTCACTCTCTCACTGTCTCACTGTCTCACTTCTCGGTTGCTGAGCTGCGGTTGGTGAGCTGTAGCACAAGGTAGAGCCAAGCAAGTCGAACCATAGCACATGGATGAGTAACGCAGGTCGAAGCATATTCTCTCATTTTCTCACTTCACGAAGTATCTTCTTTACAACACCCGGTCCCGTATAAATCAGCCCAGTGTATATCTGCATTAAATCCGCTCCTGCATCAAGATGTTTTTTCGCAGATACATAATCTTCAATTCCACCGACGCCAATGATGATGAATCGCTTGTTGCTTTTTACAGCAAGGTATTTCACCACAGAAACAGACATTTCAAGAAGAGGAGCGCCACTCAATCCACCTGAGCCCATCGATTCAACTTCATTTATTGATTCTTTCAGTCCCGCTCTTGTGATTGTTGTATTCGTAGCGATCACACCTGTGATGTTTGCATTGACTACAATCTCAATGATATCATCAAGCTGTTGGGTGGTGAGATCTGGAGCGATTTTTAAAAAGATAGGTTTGAAAAGAGGATTTTCTTTTTGCAGCGTGGCCAATAGTTTGGTCAATGGTTCTTTCTCCTGGAGTGATCTTAATCCGGGCGTATTTGGTGATGAAACATTGACTGTGAAATAATCAACCAGGTCGTAAAGAATAGTGAAGCATTTCAGATAGTCATTGACAGCCTCTTCATTTGGGGTGTCTTTATTTTTTCCAATGTTGGCTCCGATGATTATTCCTGCCGGTCTTTTCTTCTTCAATCGTTCTGCCAATGCCTCAGCTCCATCATTGTTAAACCCCATCCGGTTGATCAGCCCTGAGGATTTAACTAATCTGAATAACCTTGGTTTTGGATTTCCGGGTTGGGAGCGGGGTGTAATTGTTCCGATTTCTATATGGCTAAAACCCAGGACAGACATGGCTTTAAAGTACTTTCCATCTTTATCGAATCCGGCTGCCAGTCCGATTGGATTTTGGAAATCTAAGCCAGCGATTTTCCGTTCCAGAGATTTGTGTTTGGTCCTATAGATCGCGCGAAGTAATGATGACATTCCCGGAATAAGTAGAATAAAAGTAAAAACCTGCATCGTGATGCGATGGGCCCTTTCAGGGTCAAGACGGAAAAGAAAAATCTTCAGGAGGTTGTACACGGGTGCAAGAAAGGGAAAAAGTATACACGAAAATAAAAAAACTGCATCGTTAGGCGCGAATCGTCAGCCATGAGCATATCGGAGTTAGTTCAATATCAATTTTCCTGTTTCAAATTTATTTCCAATTCTAATCCGGTAAAAATAAATTCCGGATTCTAATTCGGGATTAATCGTAAAGTTATCTGCGGATATTTCTTTTTCAAAAACTTTTCTCCCCTCCATGTCAAAAACAGAAATCAACGCATCGTTTTGATTACCATTTCCATAAAACTGAAAAATACCTTTTCCAGGGTTTGGATATAGATGAGAACCAGAAGGATTGTCAAATGCTTCCACGGATGTGGTCTGAGACACATATTCACAATCACAATCTGAAGTCTGCGTTTCCAATAATTTTCCCTCATTATAATCCACAATGTAAGACCACCAATTATTAAGGATGCCATTCTTGTTTTTACATGCGAAATGAGGAAGATGACGAAACCACCAGGACATATAACCAAGTTGAGAATTGCCCCATTGTTTACTCCCGATATAATCAGTTTTATCAAAAAGGAATGGATAGCGATTCCAATTACTTTCATAGGTGATGACGCCAAGTCCATTATTGTAATCATAATCACTTTGGCCATTTGGGGGGAAATGAATATTCCCACAATGCGCACCTCCAGGGACCACCAGGTCATATGATGAGAATAATTCCCAATCATTTTTATCAGCAGCATTATAATCCCATCGTCCGAATGTATGTGCCATAGCACTTTCGACGCGGTGACCAAAACTATGCATGGCTTCCGCAACTCCATGCTCATAATTCCATCCCATGATCGGCATTTGATCAACGCATGCATTACCATCGAGTGGAGGAGAATTATACCAGAATGCACCCTCACCTGTCAGGCGACTCTCATACATTCCCGTAAATGGCATCGAATACACCCATACTTCATCGATCTCATGATTATTACTTTGCGTACAAAAATCATGAGCAGCCAACAATCCATTGTAATCAAATGCAAAGCCACCTGTTTGTTCAAGATGATGAAATGTAGCCCAGCCAGGTTCAAGAAAAAGCCTGTACATCGAATCAACTGATATCACAGTGCCTTCAAGCGAAGCATAGAGAATGGGTTCATCATAAGTGGCCACGATGTGATATTCCACTGCACCACCACTTGCCAGATTGAAACTGTCAACCAATGCATTCGTTAGATCAATAGGATCGTTCCACCCAAATCGTTCATGAAAAAGAAGTCCACCTTCTGCTTCGATAGGAGGGTCTATGAGGACAAGAGCGACGTTCACAACATGTGTCGTAGCAGGTTTTGGTTTGAAGTCATCTACCATATGAAGTGAAATATTTTGTTCCAATCCCTCCCATTGGATGTTGAGATTTGTGTTTCCAACATGAAGGTTTGAACGAATAAAAGTTTTATCACCCGCAGATTCGATATCAGCCACATTCGGATCTTCCAGGTTCCAATCTATTCCTGATATAATTGGGTAATTCAATCCTTGCTCATCGGTTCCAAACAAAGAAACTTCAAGCTTTGTAGACGGAAGCATCC
>JBATMM010000379.1:0-2306 GCA_049289835.1 Saprospiraceae bacterium
TCAATGTCGCCATGTCGATCATGACATCAGGCTTATATTCCTTCACAGCATAAGCGAGAGCATCGGCCAGGATCAACCTTCCTTCTGCATCTGTATCAATGACTTCAATCGATTTGCCTGCATAAGATGGGATGACATCACCTGGTTTGAGAGCGGCACTTCCTATACTATTATCCGTTACTGGAGTGATCGCCATCACGTCTACTTTAAGTCCAAGCCGTGCACATGCTTCTACAGTACCAAGTGCAGCAGCGGCACCGGCCATGTCACTTTTCATGTAGTGCATGTTCTTCGAATCCTTGATCGAGACACCACCCGTGTCGAAAATGACACCTTTACCGATCAGCACAATTTTCTTTCTTGCCTCATGGTGTTTGTAATGCGTCACTATCAATATTGCAGGCTCTTCACTTCCTCTGTTGACCGCAAGTAGAGCATGCATACCTAATTGCGTAAGTTGTCTTTTGTCAAGAATATGCGCATCATATCCATATGTATCAGCGCTCTTCACTGCCCATTCACCAAGCATGGCCGGTGACTGATAGTTAGCCGGGGTATTGACAAGCTCCATCACCTCTTGCTGCACTTTTCCGATCGTGATGCCATCTTCGGCCACTGAATGAGCTATACCCTCAGGAAGGAAAGTATAGACAGATGACAAATGGTTTTTGGAATTATTTTCTTCTGTCTTTTTATAGATACCCAGATCGTATTGACCAGCAGTCCATCCTGTCATCGCCGATTGAATCAACGCAGGAGAAACAAGATGATGGACCAATACACCTACCTTTTCCGGATGTTCGGTTTTGGCACGAATGGCTAATTTTTTCGAAACTGAATAAACGTTTGCTTCAGTAAGTTTTTCAGATTCATAGCTCAGCAGGAGTTTGATGCGGCGACCATTCCAATGGCCGAAAAATAAATTGACAGCAGATTTTGCAGAAACGAATTCAGCTACCGGCGGAAGTGTTTCGGCGGGAATAACCAACGTCAATACATCCCGATACAAACTATCAAGCATCTCCTTTGAGGAGGGTATACACAACATATCTACGGCGCCAAGAAGATCTTCAAGGGTGGCCTGCACTTTTAATTGCATCGTTTAGTCCTCTTTATCAGAAAAGAAAAGCCATTTGACGGCCGCGGGAAAGATGTCTCCCCAATATTTTTCCTGGTGCTGGCCGTTTGGATCAATTACTATGTTAAATGTAGTGAGTTTACTTGAAAAAAAGCCATGAGAAACAGCTTCAGCAAATTGATTGATGTGCTGGCTCATGAATTTTGTCTCTTTTTCCCCGGCGTAGATAAACATACGCATCGGTAGTGTGTAATTGTACTTAAACGCATCAAAATAGATTTCATCTGAGTACCAGAAAGAAGGGCTGAAAATCATCAGTTTGGAGAATGACTTTGGATGCACGATACCTATATAGGCGCTGATCAGGGCGCCCATACTACTTCCCCCTATCCCATTGTATATCCGGTGAGGTTTAGTCCTGTAGTGGGAGTCTACAAAGGGCTTGAGGGTCTCCGTGATGAAATTAGCATAGTCCTTACCCATACCTTCCCCGAATTTCCGGTGGTAATAGGGGCTGTACTCCTGGATACGCTCACTACCCCCGTGATCTATAGCAATGACGATAAGGTCTCCATGTCCGCCCTTGGAAAGCTCCATCAGGTGGCGATCTACCGACCAGCTTCCAAAAGGGGCATCTTCATCAAAGAGATTCTGGGCATCCTGAAGGTAAAGAACCGGGTATTCCTTTTTAGAATCGTAGTAATCATGGGGCAGAAGGGCCCAAATCCGTCTCTTTTTGCCCAGCTGGGGTATCTCAAAATCCTTATCGATCAACTCAATGATCGGATAATGAGGCATAGCCTGTGTGATTTGAGATAATGGGCGCATTCGGTTTTTATTCGTTTTTGCTCAAAAACTGGGGCGCAAAATAGGTAAAAAGAACTATCTCCATAAAAGAGCCCAAATAGTAAGAGCTATAAGGTGTAAAAGGTTGTCAGCCCTTAGTAAACTTCGGATGGAGACTCCCTTTTCGATTCCGGATGCTGGGATGCCGGACGGTTGCTGAGCTGAAGCACAATGTTGAGTCTAGAAAGTCGAAGCATACCGGACTCATGACGCTATTGGGATTCCGGATTCCCTAAATTCCCGCGCTGACGTTCGAGTGTCTCTGACATCAGGTAGGTTTTCATTCTTACCACTTAGGAACATAAAATAGCTTAGAAAGTCACTTAGAAATAATAGGATTAGAAAACTAAGTGGCTTCCTTATGTTTCCTTAAGTTCCTAAG
>JBATMM010000380.1:0-12813 GCA_049289835.1 Saprospiraceae bacterium
GATCGAATTGCTTTTGTAAAATCAAGAGAGGCTATTGTTGAAACAACTCCGCATAAAGACTGGGGGTCATTTATTAAACAACGCATTCGGTGGGCGGGTAAAAATAAAGGGCTTCAAAGTCCGGTCATTCGTATGATTTGGGCGTTTGTTGGTTTATATCATCTTATGATTTTCCTAGCGATCATTTTAGCATTATTCCATTTGACGTCCTGGTGGCCGCTATTCATTATCCTCTTGTTTAAATGGATTGGAGACATCGCTATACTACATCAATCGACTCGATTTTTTAAAAAAAAACACATACTATATTATTTTATTCCATTGCAGATGATGTATGGTCTTTATATTCTAACTCTCGGATATTTTATAGCCATTGGGAAAAAAGGAGATTGGTAAGTGGTTCTAATAAATTAAATTCCTCCATTCAGGTGATTATTAAAAACACAACCTCAGGGGTGCGTTTTTATTATTCAACATGATCTAAGTGGTTTCTTTAAGCCAATGATAGCCGGTTTACAACCTGTCTCTTTTTCCCCCGATAAAACTACCTTTGCCGCATTGATCATCCCAAAACCATAAAATGAGCTTACTTGTCATAGGATCAGTCGCTTTCGATGATATTGAGACCCCATTCGGTCATGCCGAAAAAATAGTAGGAGGCGCCGGTACGTATATTGCCTGGTCAGCATCCTACTTTACAAAAGGCATCCGCATGGTGTCCATTGTTGGTGAAGATTTTCCTTTATCCGAACTGGAAGCCCTTCAAAATAGAGGTGTTGATACCTCAGGCATTAAGATCGTCGAAGGTGGAAAATCCTTTTTCTGGGCCGGCCGCTATTACAATAATCTGAATTCACGCGATACCCTTGTGACCGATCTCAATGTCCTCGCCGATTTTGATCCCGTCCTGCCACCCCATTTCAGAGACAGCGAATACGTCATGCTGGGCAATCTTACCCCTTCCATTCAATTGAGTGTGATCAAACAAATGGCTCACCGTCCAAAGGTCATCGCCCTCGATACGATGAACTACTGGATGGATAGTGCCATGGATGAATTGCTTGAAGTCTTGTCACAAATCGATCTGCTGATCATCAATGATGAGGAAGCCAGGCAATTATCCGGTCAATACTCCCTTTTGAAAGCCAGTGAAATCATCAGGGAAATGGGCCCAAAATATCTTGTGATTAAGAAAGGGGAGCATGGCGCCTTACTTTTTGGAGAAGGCCGTGTCTTCTACTCCCCAGCCTTGCTTCTGTCTGAAGTCCGGGATCCGACAGGTGCCGGAGATACCTTTGCCGGCGGATTGATGGGATACCTCGCCGGTCAGAAAAATCTCGATTTTGAGGTCCTGAAACAAGCGATTACCTGCGGCTCAGCTATGGCTTCATTCTGCGTGGAAAAGTTTGGTACTGAGGCGTTAAGAGATATCAGCCAGGAAGAATTAAGCGAAAGAGTGGAGCGATTCGCTCACATGGTTCAATTCCAGGTCCCGGGATGGTAAAAGAAGGAGATTTTGCCTAAAACGTCAAATGGGAGTTCTTATGATAGACATACATAAGCAGGATAATAAATAGCAGGAAGAAGAGTAAAAACGTGAGAAAACAACCCCCTTTACGACCGTAATTTTGACTTTCCATCTTTTGTTTACAATATTCGCGGCCAAGATAGCACTATCTCCGAATTTCCGTAATCCCAAAATCATCGTCATTGAAATTGACTCTGTAGAAAATTGAGGATGCCAGATAAAGGGATGCCGGATGCCAGACTCTAGACGCAAATAAAATTTGGCTGATTATCTTGATTTCAGGAATATGACATTCGAATTTCCAAAATTTACACCCTATTAATTCGTGAATGGCGCATCATGAGTCCGGCATCCGGTATCCATTTTATCCGGCATCGAAAATGATTGCTTTAATTCTTTACCTGTTTCGAAAACTCTGGTGTGATGCCCATATTGGCCCAGGTGAAGGCATATATATCCGTCTGCAATTCAATCTGCTGTGTGGTGGATACCGAACCATGTCCTGCCTTGGTCTGAATCCTAATCAATGTCGGATTATCTCCCTGCTGAACTTCCTGAAGTCGTGCAGCAAATTTGAAAGAATGTGCAGGTACTACCCTGTCATCATGATCTGCCGTAGTGATCAATGTGGCAGGATATGCCGTACTATCTTTCAATGCATGAACAGGACTATATTTTCTTAGATATTCAAACATTTCTTTCGAGTCTTCTGCTGTACCATAGTCAGATGCCCATCCTGCACCTGCTGTAAATTTATTGTAGCGCAACATATCCATCACACCGACCGCAGGCAAAGCAACCTTTGCAATGTCTGGCCTCTGCGTCATTGTCGCACCAATAAGTAAACCGCCATTTGATCCACCAGAGATAGCAAGGTAATCCGTTGATGTATATTTCTCTGCCTTCAGATATTCTGCTGCTGCAATAAAATCATCAAATACATTCTGCTTCTTCATCTTCGTACCGGCCTGGTGCCAGTTTTCACCATACTCACCACCACCTCTGAGATTAGGTTGTGCATATATTCCACCCTGTTCCAGCCACGCTACACGAAGAGCACTGAATGCTGGCGTGAGGTTGATATTGAACCCTCCATATGCATATAGGATCGTTGGATTTCTTCCATCCATTTTGATTCCCTTTTTATACACAATGAACATCGGAATTTTTGTACCGTCTTTGCTCTGATAAAATATTTGTTTCGTCTCATATGCATCCGGATCAAAATCAACCTTTGGCTGGATATATAAGGTTGATTTACCACTGGCGATATCATAATGGTATATTGTAGCAGGGCTTGTAAATGAAGTGAATGTATAATATAGATCTTTATCCTCACGCTTTGCACCAAAACCTGCTGCTGTACCTATACCTGGTAGTTCAATATCTCTTTCAAATTTTCCATTGAGATCATATTGTTTCACAGCTGTCTTCGCATCAATGAGATATTCTGCGAATAATTTTCCTCCTCCTGATCCTGAACTCAATACATGCTCCGTCTCCGGAATGACATCAACCCAATTTTCTTTTCCAGGTTTTTTAATATCGACTGAAACAACTTTGTAATTGGGTGCACCAATATTGGTCAGGAAATAAAATTTTGATCCTTCATTTTCAACATAGTTGAAGTCTTTTTCATAATCGCCATTGATCTGAATGAAAGGAGAATTTTTTACTGAAAGATCTCGTACATACAACTGGCCTCCGCTTGTTGTTTCGGCACAGGCAAGGACAAGATATTTCTGATCTTCTGTAACATACCCACCGATGTAGCGATTCGGTTGTTTCTCTCCGCCATAAATAAGGACATCACTGGACTGAGGTGTTTTTAATTTATGATAAAACAATTTGTGATATTGCGTCTTACCGGAGAGTTGACTTGCATCTTTAGGTTTGTCATAACTGCTGTAGTAAAATCCATCATCACCATACCATGAAACATCGCTGAATTTGACATCCTTCAGGGTGTCCTCAATGATCTCTTTTTTAATAGCATCCATCACGATGACTTTACGCCAGTCGGACCCGCCTTCCGTGATCTGATGTGCTGAGAGTGTACCATCTTTGGTAAAAGAAATTCCACTTAGTCCGATTGTACCATCTTTTGAAAATCCATTCGGATCAAGATATAATTCAGGATCAGCTTTAGGATTATCTTTTGGTTTCCTGAACATCACACTGTGATTTTGAAGACCTGTATTTTTATAAAAATATTCGAACTGTCCTTCCCGTTGTGGTGCTGATATCCTCTCGTAGTTGATCAATGACTCAAGTCTCTTTTTGAGATTTGCTCTCCATGAAATCTTATCGAGGAATCCAAATGTGACTTTGTTCTGCGCTTCAACCCAATCCATGGTGGCTTTGGATGTATCATTCTCAAGCCAGTTGTAGGGATCTGCGACATCTTCACCAAAATAGGTGTCCTTATGGTCTGATTTAGCTGTCTCTGGATACGTCAATTTTGAAGACATTGTTTCTGGTGAATTTTTACAGGCGGTCGCGAAGGTAAGGCCTGCAAGACTGATAAGAAATGCTAATTTCATGTATTGACAATTAAGTAGTGAGTTTGGTAGAATTCGTTTTGATGCGGGCGCAAACATAGTCAGAAGATCTGTTTTTACTATGATTTCCTGCAGAAGTTCTCTACTATACGCGAAACTAAATCGACAAACGCATGACTGTTCAATGGGGCATACTTTCTACAGCACATATCAACAGGAGGATTATACCGGCCATCCAACAATCGGAACGTGGACATCTTTTGGCTGTAGCCAGCAGAGACTATGAGAAATCATGGGAGTATGCTGCTCAATGGTATATCCCGAAATCCTATGGGAGCTATGAAGAATTACTTGGAAAAGAAGAAATACAAGTTGTATACATTTCACTTCCAAATCATCTGCATACGGAATGGATTATAAAGTCACTGCAAGCCGGAAAACATGTGCTGTGTGAAAAACCAATGTGTCTTTCACTGGAAGATTTTGATTCTGTGGAAAATGCTGTTGCAAAAACTGGCTTAACTGTGATGGAAGGATTTATGCATTTGCATCATCCACAAACTCATCTATGGAAGTCAATAATTGATCGTGGGGATTTAGGCGAAATCCATTCGATGCGAAGCTGTTTTAGTTTCAAACTTGAAAGAGGTGCGGATAATTATCGTTGGAATGCAGAGGCCGGTGGAGGAGCATTGTGGGATGTGGGTGTTTATCCGATTAGTTTGTTTCAATATTTATATGGTGCTTCACCAATCAATGTCTCTTCTCAAATACATTTGGAAAATGGAATTGATCTTTCCACATCTGCCATGCTTGATTTTGGAAAAGGTCGTACCGTGCAATTTTTTGCAAGCTTCAAATCTTCATTTTCTACAGATACGGTCATTCACGGAAGTGAAGCACAACTTTATATTTCACATCCTTTCACCAATGCAGATGCATGCAAAGCGTGGATCCGCAGAAATGATGAGATTGAAAATCTTGATGTGCCGCGACAATATTTGTATGCAGGTGAAGTGGAGAATATGCATGATGTAATATTGGATGGGAAGTCACCGGGAGTGACACTGGATGTTTCGAGGAATGTGTTGAAGACAATTTTGGATCTGAGATCGTAATTCCATCATTTTCACGACGTTTCGCTTCGACTCCGCGGTTGATGAACTGTAGCACAGGGTGAGTTTAGCTGGTCTAAGCACAGCGGCCGGTTATCGTTTCGTTTCGACTACCGCTCAACGACCGATTAAGCTTTCCCGGTAATGTTTCGGCTACGCTCAACATTTGAGAGAAAGTTTATTCTTAATTAATCTGAATATTTTCAAAGGTTTAGGTCAGCCGAAATTGTCTCTATAGAAAAATCCGCGGGTCGTTGAGCGTAAGTCGAAACGACCAATTAATGTTGTTATTTTCTCCCCGGCCTCGTCACAAATCCAAATATGCTTCCACAAATCCCGCCCATGATATGCGCGAATTGTGAGATCTGATCATTATGCAAACTTTGGATCACTTCCTTTCCAATAAACAATATTGCGATAAGAATAAAGGTCACCGGGATCTCGCCATGATTGGAATTGGTAAAACTCACCAGTAGAATAAACATAAACACAATCCCACTCGCACCTAATAGTCCGGTATGGAAGAAAAGTATATTAAATATACCGGTCATGAATGCTGTGACCAGCATCATCAGCAATGTCATCTTACTTCCATATTTCTCTTCGATGATCGGACCTACCAATAACACAAATGTCAGGTTGCCGATCAAGTGCTCCCAGCTCACATGACCTAGTACATGCGTGAATAATGTCAGAATAGTTATTGGGTTCGCCAAACTGACATACCCTAACGTGAAAAATGGCATCAGGTGGCCTACCATCAATTTATCCAGGACGAAGACTGCAACACATGCCAATGAAAAACCAAGAATGATGGGGGAATTGAATTTCAGTTTCATAGTTATGTGTGAGAGAGTAAGAGAGTAAGAATTTTTAATGTCAATCTTAAAGGTAGGAATATTACTATTTATTGTTAGAGTCCTGACGTTCGAGTGTCTCTGACCTCGAACAGAAGATGAAGCAGGTTCGAAAGATTTTGCTTTTAGGACGCATATTTTATTAGAAAATTTATGATTTAATTGAAAATTAATTGAGACCTACGAATTGATCCTAATAAATCATACTTTTTCTTATTTTATCTGCGTCCTCTTTTTTGTCTCCCACAAGTTCGAACCCTCACGCAGAAGAAGTAGTTAAATAACTGTTAACTGAAAAGAACGGTTTATGCATTTTCGTTTTCATGTGCATCTACCCTTTGTATCCGGTGCTTCGACTTGCTTTGCTCAACCTTGTGCTACAGCTCAGCAACCACCGGGAAGCTTTCTTTAACCGTTTAAAATCTAATTGTCATGAATACAATGTATCTGGCAGTCTTTATGATTGCAAGTAGTTTCTTTTTATGTTTTACTGGCCAACATGCACCGAAGATAACGGAAACCCCTGATCCTATTTATTTCCATTATGACCCAACACCACCAGCCTGGAATCAATCAGCCGTCAATTGGTTGCTCGAAGCTCAATCTCCAAATGGTGGATGGGGTTCTGGTGCACATGCTTATCAAAACGTTACAGATCCACACGCGGTACAAACAGATCCTGCGACAACTTCATTTGCAGCAATGGCTTTATTAAAAGCAGGTGGAAAGCTCGAAACAAATCCGTACAAAACACAAATCATGAAAGCCCTTGACAGGCTGTTGAAAGATATTGACAACCGACCTGACAATGGACGAATCACTTCCCTTGAAGGCACGCAACCACAAGTCAAATTGGGAATACATATCGATGCTTCTCTTGCATTGCAATTTCTTTCGACAATGCGGGATCAAATAAAAGATGAAGCACTCTCTGCAAAAGTGGATAAAGCTGCAGAAACATGTATCAAGTTGATTCAGGGAAGCCAGAATGCTAATGGTGGTTGGGCCGGAGGAGGATGGGCTCCTGTACTGCAATCTGCTATGGCCAACAATGCACTTGAACATGCACAGACAAGATATAAAGTAGATCAGAAAGTGATCGATCAATCACGCGAATATCAGGCTAACAACATCAGTACTGATGGTGTAAAATCAGAAGATGCTGCTGGTGTTCCCTTATATGCAGCTGTAAGTGCGCAGCGTGCGACTTCTGCCGATGCAAAAGAAGTTGAAAACATGCTTGAACCGGGCATGGCACTTGGATTCTCCACCGGAAAAACTAAAAAAGATGATATCAGCAAAGCATTAATATCAAAAGGCATGGGTCGGGATAAAGCAGAGAAAATGGCCAATTCATATGCCGTAAATTATACCTCGACACAAGCGCTTCAAAGCGATGATATCTGGCAGGGTTTCGGCAATAATGGTGGCGAAGAATATTTGTCTTATATGATGACAAGCGAAGCACTTGCACAACAAGGAAAAGAAGAATGGATGAAATGGAGACAATCAATTGAACCTAAATTCAAACAGGCACAAAATCCAAATGGAAGCTGGAGCGGACAACATTGTATCACCAGTCCGGTGTTTTGTACTGCAGCAGTAGTGCAGGCGTGGAACTCTTTTAGTGAGTAGTGAATAGTGAGTTCAACAAAAACGTGAGGCGTTTTCAATTCGGATTTTGTCGAAATGCTTTTGATACAAACCATACTGGTATTGAACATATTAAATTAAAAAGATTATGTTTTTCATTCGTAAGACATCATGTGTGCTATGACTTCTAAGACATATTCGACTTCGCTTAACATTGAATTCACGATTCAAATCACAATCAATATCTTCATGATTGAGACGGGTAGCATTCAATAAGGAAAATAAGTTATCCGTAGT
Source organism: Saprospiraceae bacterium (assembly GCA_049289835.1). Lineage (GTDB taxonomy): Bacteria > Bacteroidota > Bacteroidia > Chitinophagales > Saprospiraceae > Opimibacter. The sequence continues at coordinate 7,892 of JBATMM010000380.1, forward strand.
TTTAGGCAACGTTTAACTTATTTTCCTTTTTGTCCATACTTTTAAATTAATTAAATCAAAGACGTTCGAATGTCTCTGACTTCGAACAACCGACTGTTCGAGGTCGGAGACACTCGAACGTCAGATTTCTCTATGTGACTTTCTAAGTGTCCTATGTGCCTATGTGGTTCCATTTTTTCCAACTGAACAAACGCAATTAATTTTTGACAAATGTAATTGCATCTAGTAACTGTCTGTACTTTTAAATTATATCACCTATTAAAAACTCAACTAATCCATTGAAAAAATATCATTTATATCTTTTTTTCATTTCCTTTTTAATAGGATGTCAGAAAAAACAAATGACACTTGATGACACCATGCAAAAATCCATCACATGGATTTGGGCGCAACAAGCTAAGGATGGCGGGTGGCATAGTAAGACACACAAGGTGCTTGAGGATGGAAAAGTATTGACGCCCTATATTCTTTTTCAATTATCTCAAATCAGGGATTCATCATTATCAAATAAAAAACAACGCGTTGATAAAGCCATAAACTTTATCATCAAGTCAATGAAATCTTCAATGAATGCAGACAGCAGTGCATTGATTGAATATCCAAATTATAGTGCAGCGTATGCTTTACGTGTCCTGCACAAACTGAACAGAGATACCTCACTTCAACATATTATCGCCAACTATCTGCTTGATCAGCAATTTACCGAACTTCGTGGGTTTACTAAAGATAGTCTTGCTTATGGGGGATGGGGATATGGTGAGCCGGACTTAAAAAAAGCAGAACATGGACACGAGGATATGTCGCATACGAGGAGAGTTGTGCAGGCATTAGTTGAGTATGAGGCGAAGGCTGAGGAGAAGGCGAAGGAAAATGCAATTCATTTTCTTAAAGGCACTCAAAGATCACTTGATGATCCACGGCCTTATGAAGGCTGTATTTCAAGATCAAAACTTCCTTATGATGGTGGGTTTGTTTCTTCTGTTGTGACGCTGGCAACAAATAAATCGCAAGCTGCTTTTATCGAAGGGGCAGGATATCATTATCCGAGTTATGCAACTGCGACCTGCGATGGCTTGATCACGATGCATGCATTAGGAATGGATACTACGAAAGCCTTTCACGATGCAGAAATGTGGTTGAAGAAAAATCATAATTACACTACCATTGATGGCCTTTCTGTAAATGATCCTGAGCAATGGACATATGTGATGCACTATTATCATCTCTCTGTCCGCGCGGAAGCGATGCAGTACATCGATCCTCCTGGGGCATGGAGAGATAGCATATCAATGATGTTGATTAAAGAACAATTACCCGAAGGTGATTATATAAATCCGCTCGGGGGTGTGAATAAGGAAGATGATCCTTTGGTATCGACGATATTTTGCATCCAGGCGGGGAATGATGTTCTCAATTCAGGAGAACAATAATCCATGGGTTAAAACCCGTGGCAATTCAAATTATCTCAAATCGCTATTCGAAGTTTATCAACTTCGAATCTATATCTCCACTCAATGTCCTTTTCGAAAATCACCCTCTACCAGCTTGTAGCTGCGAGTGAAAATCTTTTCCCACTAATTGCACCTATTGATTATTTTGCTACTAATAAAATACCTCACCCGGTAAACCATTCATCTCCTTCCATACGTTAAGGTCTCTACATATCCCCGTATTTTTGGGTTTTACTGACTTACACTATGAAAAAGAAGATTTTCTATGCCCTCGCTGTTCTTGTTGCTTTCGGACTCGGGGTCGCAGCCACGACCGTACAGCAAAATGGCCGGTACTTTGACATCACCAAGAACCTCGAGATCTTCAGCAATCTCTATAAAGAGCTCAATACCAACTATGTAGACGAGATCGATCCAAACGCGATCATGAAAGTCGGAATAGATGCCATGCTCGCTACCCTGGATCCGTTTACCAATTATTTCTCTGAATCCCAGATCGAAGGATATCGGTTTAAGAACGAAGAAGGTGAGGCTTCCTCAGGATTGAGAGTCAAAAAGATCGATACTGACCTGGTGATCACCGGCATCATCGAACAGTCTCCTGCACATACCGCCGGACTCAAAGTCGGCGATAAGATCAAATCCATAAATGGAGAATCCACCGAGAAAAGAACTGCAGAAGATGTCATGGATATCATCAGCGGCATCCCTGGCAGTGAGATGACCCTGGATATCGTCAGACCTGGCAAACCAGAAGAAATAAATGTAAAAATCACGCGCGGCGGCCAGGATGGAAAGAATGTACCCTATTCCGGCATGGTCGATGATAACATCGGATATATTTCATTGACTACTTTCTCCAGGGATGCTGGTCGTAATGTTGCCAATGCTCTCCGTGATTTGAAAACAGCATCTCCAGATCTAAAAGGCGTAATTCTCGATCTGCGCGGAAACGGCGGTGGATTGTTGCGCGAAGCCATCAATGTTTGTAATGTATTTATTCCGGCAAATGAAACCGTAGTAACGACAAGAAGTAAAGTCGTGGAAGCCGACCAGGAATTTAAGACACGCAATGAAGTGGTTGATCAAACCATTCCTCTCATCATTCTTATCGATCAGTTTTCTGCATCTGCTTCTGAGATCGTATCTGGTGTCATGCAGGACCTTGACCGCGGTGTATTGATCGGCCAGCTCTCTTACGGCAAAGGACTTGTCCAGAATACATTTGATATCGGCTATAATGCTAAAATAAAACTGACCACATCTAAATATTATATACCAAGCGGTAGATGCATTCAATCCGTTGTATATAAAAACGGTGAACGTGTACACATACCGGATGAACAACGGGCAAAATTTAAAACAAGAGCCGGTCGTACCGTTCTCGATGGTGGTGGTGTGCAACCTGATGTGCCTATGACTGCTGAACAAAAACCCCTCATTGTTCAAAAGTTACAGGACCAGGATGTCATCTTCAATTATGTGACACAATACTGTATCGGCCGTGACAGCATAGGCCCTCTGGAATCTTTCAGGTATACGGACTTCAATGGTTTCACTCAATATATTTCAAAGAATGAATTCAAATTTGAAACGAAGACCGATGACCTTATTAAAAATCTGAAGGATGTTTCGAAAGAAGAAGCTTATTCATCAGATGTATCCGGACAAGTCGATAAACTGAAATCCATCGTAGAGCAGGAAAAAACAGCACAAGTGAAATCGCATGACAAGGCTATTCTTCAGGCCATTGAGCGTGAAATATTAGGCAGATATTATTTTGAAACCGGTCTCGTGAGACATCAGTTGAAAAATGATCCTGAACTGGCGGAAGCGATAGCAGTGCTGAAGGCACCGGATAGATATAATTCGATCTTAAAAGGCAGTTGAACGAGTAACGGGTAACGAGTAAGAAATAAGAAGTAAGAACTTACGAAAGGTAACTTTTGCTATTCATTACTCGTAACCCGTTATTCGTTATTTTTATTTATGTATATACTTCATATAGAGACATCCACGAAGATTTGTTCGGTGGCCCTCAGTCGGGATGAGGATCTGATTGATTGTGTGGAACGTACTGAAGGGATGAATCATACTGCGCTTTTGGCACCAATGATCAGTCAGCTCCTTAAATCCGCTTCTATTAAGCCCGGTGACCTGGGGGCTATTTCAGTGAGCTCAGGACCGGGGTCCTATACCGGACTCAGAGTAGGAAGTTCGACTGCAAAGGCTATGTCGTACAGTCTTGACATTCCATTGGTGAGCGTACCTACTCTTGCAGCTTTGGCTTGGGCGGGCTTTCAGAGGCATCCTGAGGCGGAATATGCGATGCCTATGCTTGATGCCAGGCGAAATGAGGTTTACTTAGCTCTTTACGATAAAGAAATAGAGGAGTTGGTCCAAGTAAGCTCTGAGGTTCTTGAAAAAGGAGCTCTGAGCTTTATCTCGAATAAGCAATCCGAAGTGAAAAGTTACAATCAACTGATTTCGTCGAAATCCTTTTCATTGACGATTTGCTGCGGGGATGGCGCCTTTAAAGTGAATGCACTCCAGTTGTCAGAACCTTGGATGATCATTGATGAGGAAATTCTCTCTAGTGCAAAACATATGGTAGCCCTTGCCTACAAGTCAATATCCCGAAATCATTTCCAGGATCCCATGCATTTCGTACCTCACTACCTGAAACCGCCCAATATCACCCAACAGAGGAAAGGACAATAAATCCGAAAAAGCTGATCAGGCGTATAAAAATCGGGCATTTAAATATACATAAGCATTTGAATATAATTCATTTATTTGGCATATTTCATTAATAATCAAATCATTATATAATGTTATAAAAAACATGGAATGATTTGTGCATAATGCAATACGAATCCGAATAATCTCGCTCATGATGAAAAAGAAGACTGAAATTGTAAGTTTGAGAAAAGGGACCAGCGAAATAGAATTGAATTACGCTGATCTCCGAAAAGCTGTATTAGTACTTAGGGCGGTAAATCACAAGCTACGTCAGCGTGTGATTGATCTCCTCGAAGAACATGCGACTATGACTGTGACAGATATTTATATCAAGTTACGCCTGGAACAGTCAGTGGCATCGCAGCATCTGGCTATTCTCCGCCGGGCAGGTGTCGTCCTTACCGAAAGACAGGGTAAGTTTATTTATTACTCACTCGACAAGGACCGCTTAAACCAGATATCAAAGCTGGTGGAAGAGCTTGCCGGCTAAATCTTTGCTTTAAGTAGCCAGTTTAAGGCTTTGATAATGTGAAGATTAAAAAAAAATTTCCCCCCACTCTTTTTTACATTTCCTTATCAATCAGACACTTAGATATCCTTATGTGATAAACAGTATATTACAGATGCATTTTTTTTGTAATATCTCTTGTTTACCTCAAATCTTATGCGCAAATTTGCTCTCAAGGTTTAACTCAAAATAAGGATATGTATGAAAAGGACTAAGGTCAC
>JBATMM010000381.1:0-2723 GCA_049289835.1 Saprospiraceae bacterium
ATGTTGCCTGTTTCCATCACGATACCTGGTTCGGTCAGTCTTGCTACCAGATAAACGCATCCATCCAGAACGAGATTTTTTGGAAAAATGGTTTCTATCAATTCACGGCTATCGACACCATTGAGCAAAGGAAGGATGATGGTATGTTCATTGACGCAGGGACTGCATTCGATCATATTCTCAGCCAGATCATATCTTTTAGTGCAACAGATCAGGAGATCAACTTTTCCAATCAGACTTGCATCAGAAGTAATTAGTTTAGGATAAGCTGTGAAATTTCCTTTTACGGTCAGAACCTGTAGACCATTTTGCCGGATTGCTTTTTCATTTTCACCTCTTGAAAGGAAGATGATCTCTACATCTTTAGAATCTTTGTATTGCTTAGCCAACAGCCCTCCAAAAAATCCACCTAAGCCACCAATCCCGGATATCGCTATTTTCATTTTGGAGTTGTGGTTTAAATAATGATACAAATGTAAAGCATGAGCCTTGTCCTACAGGTGGTAATTACGACAATTTGGAGGTAGGATGCGGCGAGCAGAAAGGCTATCATTTACAAATGTTATACGTAATCAAAATTCTAACCCACAGTCTCCAGTAGATAGAAACCATAGGGCTCAAGGTCAAAATATTCATCATCGGTTTTGATTTCAAAATTATTTGAGCTCCAATGATCATACAATCGGGTAGGGGTTGGATACTGATGTTCTTTAAAAGCATACCACGTCAATGCAGAACTTTGTGGACTGAAATTAAAAAGACAGTACAATCTTTTTTCCGTCATCGTACGGATATACCCCGCTGCATGAATATTATGCGGCGTCATCCATGTTAGATTTTTAGTATCCGCTACCATTGGTAATTTCTTTCTTAACGCCAGCAATTTTTGCGTTCCTGAATACACTTTTTGTTCAATGGTTCCTTTCTTCATGGCCAATTTATTTTTCTTCCAATCGATGAGTGGACGGTGGAGCCATCGATTGTCGTAAATTTTTCCCGGATCGGAAATGTAGCTGTAGTCATTCGTGTAGGCAGCTTCATCACCATAAAATAACATGGGAATACCTCCAAGAAAAAAACTATGCGCCTGCATCATTAATATTTTCTGAATTGAAACTTCAATGGCTGCAGTATCTTTTTTTTCAATTGCTTTTTCAAGACCGCAAAGTGATGCTAGAGAGCCACTGATACGGGCATCTCCCGTTTTCGGATTATAGGAGAATAAAGCTCCGGATGCCGGCGAACCACTATAGCTTCCTGAATAGTAATCTTTGATAAATTGTCTGTGCGCATACGGGTTGTATCCTGAAGAGGAGATCATGTCATCATCATATCCCAATCCGATATCATCATGGCATCTGGTGTAAGTGATCCATGATGTGCCATAAGGCTTACGTAGTAGCAGGTGTTGGGCAGACAGCATGACTCTTGTATCGCCGGTGGCCAACATATCCCACTGCAGCGCCATTTGAGTTGCATTGTAAGCCAGATCACATTCCCTTGCTGTATAATCGCCTGTACCGAAATATTTCATGATTTCTTTTGGAGCTACAATAGCTTCACCTAACAGAGCCATGCCCGGTGAGGCTACCTGTACACATTGTTTTAACAAACGCAAAATGGTATGTGCTTGCGGAAGATTCTGACTTGTGGTTCCGGCTTGTTTCCAGATGAAAGCTGGCGCATCAATCCGCAACACATCCACGCCGAGATTAGCATAAAATAAAATCGTATCCAGCATTTCTACCAATACACGTGGATTACGGTAATTGAGATCCCATTGATACGAATGAAATACTGTCATGACCCAACTATCGCATTCCTTTATGTACGTAAAATTACCAGGAGAACTTTCAGGAAAAATTTCAGGCAGGGATTCATCCAGATGATCGGGAATGGTCCGGTCAGGATAGAAATAATAATAGTCCTTGTATTGTGGGTCACCTTGTTTTGCTTTTGTCGCCCACTCGTGCTGATCTGATGTATGATTTAACACGATATCCAGCATCAGATACATATCCTTTTTATGCAATTCCTTCTGAAGTGAAATCAAATCATCCAGAGACCCGAGGCGTGGATCTACTTTTCTAAAATCAGATACTGCATATCCTCCATCGCTTGCACGTTCAGGGCTTTGAAAAACCGGCATAAGGTGTAAAAAATTTACATCTAGATTTTCAAGATATTCCAGTTTTGAAGACATGTTTTTGAGCTTCCCGCAGAAGCGATCGACATAAAGGCTCATGCCATTGATTTCATTGCTTAGAAACCAATATTCCTCTTTAGATTTTTCGTTATCACGTTCTCTTAATTTCTTTTTACGTCGCTTCCAGTTCTGTGTGATGATATGCAGTAGTCCCTGAAAATTATCTTTGGCTCCAGGATGATGTGCATAGAGTTCATCGTACAATTCAGCGATGGTTTCAGCATGTTCAACAAATCTTAAATAGAAGGCACTGTCTTTTCCTTTGATGTCTAGTGCATTGTTACTGACTTCATCTTTTATCTGATTTTCGAGGATATTGTTTGTCATTAAGTGGAAACTTCAGATTTGTTTGTTGGGGTTAAATGTGTAAATGTGTAAATGTGTAAATGTGTAAATGTGTAGATGTGTAAATGTGTAGATGTGCAAATGTGGAAATGTGGAAATGTGGAAATGTGGAAATGTGGAAATGTGTAGATGTGTAAATGTGTAGATGTGCAAATGTGGAAATGTGTGGATG
>JBATMM010000382.1:0-3406 GCA_049289835.1 Saprospiraceae bacterium
CACTCGATCACTCGATCACTCGATCACTCGATCACTCGATCACTCGATCACTCGATCACTCGATCACTCGATCACTCGATCACTCGATCACTCGATCACTGAATACTGAATACTGATTACTGATTACTTTTTCACCCACCACGCTGCGATCACAGCTGCTGCCGAAGCCACATTCAGGCTCTCCGCTCCGAGACTCCTATGACCGGGAATCGCAAATCTTTCTTTCGCTTTCTCCATCATCACATCGGAAACACCAAGTGATTCATTTCCTAATATCAATATTCCATCCACAGGTGGTTGTGATATGTTGATGTCTTTCCCTTCTGCATCACATATATAGAGATGATCTCCTCCTCTGGCTATAATTTCCCCCTTATCCAAAACACATGTTTTGATGCGGAGTGCACTACCCATAGAAGCCTGCAGAACTTTATGATTGAAGATATCCACGCAATCAGGAGAACAGATCACGAAATCAAGTCCGAACCAATCCGCAATCCGAAGTATTGTACCCAGATTGCCCGGATCACGAATAGCATCGAGATAAAAGATTTTCATCCCATTGATATTTTCACGTAAATGATCTTCAGCAGGCAATTTACAGACAGACAGGATTCCGGGAGGCGTTGTCATCTGGGATATCTGGTGCATTTGCTGCGGTGTGATCAGGCAAACATCGTCCAGACTGATCACCTTTTCAAGAATAGACACGAAATCGGGATTAGAAATATAAACTTCTTCTACCATCCCGCGTTTATCCCTGAGCAATTCATTGCTGATTTTCAGGCCTTCAACTATGAATTTATCATACTTTAGCCTGAACTTCTTATGTTGAAGAGACTGTATGATTTTGACTTTTGCTTTAGATAAAGGCTCCATATATATCAACTATCGCAAGGCATATCGTCTGCGCTTTTCCCGCTGGGTATTCTTTTTGGCGTCATTCTTCATCTTATTGTCGTGCAATAGTAAAAAATATCTCAAGGAGAATCAATCGTTTCTGTTTACCAATAAGATCTCCATCAAATCAAAATCAAAGATCGATGATAAATCTGATCTCATCTTAAGCCTCTCCAGGCTTTATCGTCAAAACCAGACAAAAACGGTCATCGGCATACCCCGTCACATATTTTACTATCAATACCAGGAATCTTTACTGAAAAATCCGGGCCGCAAAAAATGGTCAGAAGAACGGCTCATAAAGAATCGCCCGGTCATACACGATTCACTCAAAGCCTTACAAACTACACTGGATTTTGAAAAATATCTAAACCTCAGAGGATACAGATACGCAAAAGCATCTTTCAAAGCAAAAACCGACGATCAGGTAACTTCTGTTTACTACCATGTGGATCCGGGACCCCGAACGTATGTTGATTCTTTCGTGATCATCGCAAACGACACAGCTATCATCCGCATCATCTCATCAGATCAAAAAAATTCATTTTTTTCCAAAGAAAGCCCCCTTGACATTGAACTTTACAATAAAGAGAGAGGCCGTCTCGTCAATCTATTGCAAAACAACGGATATGCCACATTTGATGAATCATTCATCTCGCCATTAGAAGTTGACACCAATGCTTTAAGGGTAAAAGCAACATTGAGGGTAGCAAATGAAACTGACAGTACATTGCATAAGAAATATTATGTAGGCACGGTGACTGTTTTTCCCGACTACCACTTCACGGATACAGTGATGCTCTATGATACCGTGATCCGTAATGTCAAATACGTCACTCCTGTCAAAGAACTGACACTAAAGCCTGAGGTGATCGAACGAAATTTATTTATCCACGAGGGCGATCTGACGAGAAAACTAAATCTTAACCAAACCACGCGGAACCTGGGTAAAATTGAAATCATGAAATTCGTGACCCCGAGCACGGATATGGATACCATCAGCAGTGACACACCCAGAGTCAACTATACATTTTTTCTCAGCCGGTATAAAAAGATTCCTCTCCTGCTTTCCGGAGAATTGACGTATTCAAATATTGCAGGCCATAACCGTTCTTTGCTGGGAGCTTCTGTCAATGCTAATTATCGGGACCTGAATACATTCAAAGGAGCCGAAGTCCTGAATATTAATTTTGAAACAGGAGTTGAATTCTATCCACAAGCCAATGTTATAGCAGATAAAAAGGATATTATTAATAGCTTCAACATTAGTCCGAGTGCCTCACTTTCTATTCCGAAATTTCTGGATCCATTGCGTCTTTATCATGTCATCGGCAATGCCCGATCAGATGATGAACCGGCATTGATGAAAAACCGCCTGCGCAAATGGCTATTGTATGACGCCACGACACGATTAAATCTGAGTTACAACTATACAAAGATTGTCGGACTGTATCGCTATAACTCGTTTAATGCAGGGCTTAATTATGATATCCTGCCGGACAATCAACACAAGCTGACCATAGAACGATTTGGATTTGATTTATTCTCTCCAATTGTTGATGATTCCTTCCAAGTTAAAGTCCTGAGTAAAAGTAAATTTCAACAGGAGAGTTTTTCAAAACAGTTGTATACGGGTTTTCTTTTCAGGAGTTATTATTATGATTTCAATGCCGGGGCCAAAACAAGAGGAGGGCATGTGCGATTGTTGAATAATGTTGAGATTTCAGGTGCCGAAATTCTGGGTATAAATTATCTTACAAACATTTTCCACAGTTCGAAAAAAGGCTTTTATCTGGGCAAAAATGATGGCCTACCCGGGGATACGGTTACCTTTTCACACTTTGTAAAAGGCGAATTAGATTTAAGATATTTTTACAATATAAATTCTCACACCCAAATAGCATTCAGATTAAATGCTGGTGTAGCTGCACCATTTGGATTTACGAATCAGGTTCCTTATTTAAAACAATTTTGGGTAGGAGGAGCGCAAAGCATAAGAGCATGGCAGGTCAGGGAATTGGGACCCGGAGCTTATATCGATACATATTACATTAATCATAAAGATAGTATCTCAGCTTTCTATCAGACAGGAGACGTCAAGCTCGACATGTCTGCCGAAATGCGTTTTCATCTTCTATGGTATTTCGATGGTGCAATCTTTATGGATGCCGCGAATGTGTGGACAAACAGATATGACCCCACAAGAGATGGCTCACAGTTTCATTGGAATACATTTTTGCAACAACTTGGTATCGGGTACGGATACGGAATGAGAATGGACCTGGATTATTTTATACTTCGCCTGGATCTTGGTTATAAATTATACAACCCCTATAAAATCATTGACCCCATCACAGGAAAAGGCACCCATTTACTGAAAGATGAATTAAAAAAATTCCCCGGCGGAGCAGAAGTCCAGATCGCCGTAGGATTGAACTTTGATTAGTCTCCTGCTACTCGCTATTCGAAGTTTATCAACTTCGAATCCATATCACGAATCTTTGTC
>JBATMM010000383.1:0-3231 GCA_049289835.1 Saprospiraceae bacterium
AACAAAGAGAGCTTTTATTTTTCCGGGTCAGGGTTCCCAACTTTCAGGGATGGGTGCTGCATTATATGAATCTAATCCGGAGGTTAGAATCTATTTTGATCAGGCCAATGAGATATTAGGTTATGGATTGAAAAACCTGATGTTCCATGGTGCAGAAGAAGAACTCCGACGTACGGAGATCACACAGCCTGCAGTATTCCTGTACAGTTATGCAACATACAAATCCAAAGAACATGATATAGCTTCGGCTGTTGCAGGTCACTCTCTTGGAGAAATTACTGCGCTTGTAGCTGCAGAGGCTTTGGACTTCGAGTCAGGGTTAAGGCTTGTTGATGCAAGAGCTCGTGCTATGCAAGTGGCTTGTGAATTGACAGAAAGTACAATGGCGGCGATACTCGGCCTTGATGATGATATCGTCAGGCAGATATGTGAAGAAACACCCGGTATTGTCGTTGCAGCTAATTTCAATTGTCCCGGCCAGGTCGTGATATCAGGCGAAACTATTGCTGTAGAACTCGCTGCAGAATCCTGTAAAAAGGCCGGTGCAAAACGAGCCATCATGTTGTCTGTAGGCGGCGCATTCCATTCTCCTTTGATGGAACCGGCAGTGGAATTATTTTCACAGGCTGTCAATACGATGCAATTTAAAAAACCTTCAGTTCCGATATTTCAGAATGTGGATGCCACTCCTTCACAAGATCCATATGAGATAAAATCAAAGCTGATAGGTCAACTCACATCTTCCGTATTATGGACATCGACAATAGAGAACATGAGATCAGAGGGGATAACGGAATATGTAGAATTTGGAAGCAAAGTATTAGGAGGATTTGTTCGGAAAATACACAAAGAAGCTATTATCACATCGTTTGAATAAATGATGAAATTTGATGTTCATACCGGTAGCCTATTGATTGCTGAACCTTTCATGCAGGATCCTAATTTCAAAAGATCTGTTGTGCTTGTGACAGACCACAATGATGAGGAAGGTACAGTTGGCTTTATTATAAATAAACCTCTTACTGTCAAAATATCAGAATTAGTAGAAGACTTTCCGCAGATTGAATCTTTTGCTTTCTATGGCGGCCCTGTGGCTACAAATACGATCCACTATATGCATAATGTGGGAATGCTGCTGGATGGAAGCACAGAAATAGGACCAGGTGTATTCTGGGGTGGGGAATTTGAGAAGTTAAAATTCCTAATAACGCAGGAATTAGTCAAAGAAGAGAATATCCGTTTTTTTGTTGGCTATTCGGGCTGGGGTATTGGCCAATTGAATGAAGAACTCGATCTGAAATCATGGATCCCTTCTGAAATGCACGCCAATTACCTGTTTAAATCAAAGCCAACCAGGCTATGGAATCAGGTCATGCATCACAAGGGCGACGTCTTCAGCGTTCTGGCACAGCTTCCTGAGCAGCCCAATCTAAACTAGTTTTTTCCACAAACTTCGACATTCTATTTTCATCATTATTCTTTTTGCAAGTCGAAGCATTATTTGTGGTAAATAAAAATTCAATAGCCACAAAGGCGCAAAGACACAAAGAAATCCACTTTTCAGCCTCTTCCGCCCTTTTCTGCCTCTTCTACCATTTCTGCCTTTTCAAGTCGTACCTTTGCGGCATGTTATTAGTGAAGGATGTAAAATTGACTTTTGGGGATAGGACATTGCTTGATAATGTGTCATTTGCGCTGAGATATGGTGAAAAAGCTGCCTTAATCGGCAGGAATGGGTCCGGAAAATCAACTTTACTAAAAATCATTGCAGGTTTGGGTGAACCTGACTCAGGTATTATAGACCGGCCTGCGGAGCTAGCTTATCTTAAACAGGAGATTTCTATTGATCCTAATTTGACAGTCATGGAAGCTGCCTATTCAGCTTTCGACAAAGTCAGGGAGATTAATGCTGAGATCGACTCTATAGGACATTCATTGCAAACTCTCACGGATGAAGAAGAAATTCTTCATGTGAGCCAACGGATGCATGAATTGTATATGGAACTGGATCACCATGGGGCTGAGACGATTGAAGGTGATATAGAAAAAGTGCTTAAAGGATTAGGTTTTGATGAATCTACATTCAATAAAACTATTTCACAATTATCAGGGGGCTGGCAGATGCGAGTTGAATTGGCCAAGCTTTTATTGAGCCGGCCTGATTTCATTCTTCTGGATGAGCCGACCAATCACCTTGATATGCCTTCCATCATTTGGCTTGAAAAATATCTGAAAGCTTCGTCAACAGGCATATTGCTTGTTTCTCACGATAAGCGATTTTTAGATCAACTGACAGACAGGACCATTGAGATCTCTCTTGGAAAGATTTATGATCTGCCACTTCCATATTCAAAGTTTATGGAAGAGAGACAAAAACTGCGTGAAATTCAATTGGCTTCTTTCCAGAATCAGCAGAAGGATATGGAACGCAAGCAAGTGCTGATCGATCGGTTCCGGGCCAAAGCATCTAAAGCCAGCATGGCCAAATCTCTTGAAAAACAACTTGAAAAAATTGACGTCATCGAATTAGAGGAGGAAGACAGGTCCACGATGAAAGTGAGATTTCCGGTTTTGGATCGTGCTCCAAGACTGATGGTTAAGATATCTGATCTGTCTAAAAGTTATGGGCAGAAGGAAGTGCTTAACCATGTCGATTTTGAATTAGAACGTTCAGAAAAAATTGCATTTGTAGGTCAAAACGGTCAGGGAAAGACAACTCTGGCTACTATGATCGCAGGAACATCTACACCATCTGCAGGTCTTCTGGATATCAAAGAAAATGTTCTGATTGGATATTATGCTCAAAATCAAACTGAACTTTTCGATCCTAAGAAGACTGTATTGCAAACGATCGAGGAGAAAGCTGCTCCAGAGGTCAGGACAAGAGTAAGAGCCATCTTAGGTTCTTTTTTATTCAGTGGTGAGGATGCCGATAAGAAGGTATCAGTATTATCAGGAGGTGAAAGAGCGCGATTGGCATTAGCATGCATGATTCTCTCACAGACCAATCTGCTGATCATGGATGAGCCTACACACCATTTGGATATTCAAGCCAAACAACGATTGAAAGATGCTCTGATGGAATATCCGGGTGCACTCATCATCATATCACACGACAGGGATTTTTTAACAGGACTGACATCAAGGACAATAGAATTTGGTGGTGGACAGATCAAAGAATACCTCGGGGATATCGATGAAATGCTGGTTAAAAAAGGAATTGAAAATTTG